>JAGGRS010000164.1 GCA_021159475.1 Candidatus Methanophagales archaeon | reverse complement strand
ACAATTTTACGCCTGCTCTTCATGCCTGAAACGATTTTTACATCGGCGTTGAAGTATCGCGACAACAATTTGACCACCGCTTTATTCGCCTTCCCCTTTGTGGCTGGCTCTTTCACTCGCACTATTAGCGGCTCCGCTTCAATTACACGCTCATCATCCGAGTTCGGAATAACTCTTATCTCAATTCTTCTCATTCATTACTTACTTCTCCCTTTTCTTCTCTTAGCACCCGTTTCTTCATTTTCTAATACTATACTATCTAAAATCTCCCTTAGCTCCGGTGGTATTCCCCTCCCTCTTCTTATATCACCACCCCCAATCATGCGCTCCAATATATCATAAAACTCTTCGAGGCTCGGCATCCTCATTTCCTCTTCCACTTCACCGCCCTCAAATCCAAACTCGCCAGAGAGCACATCATATAAAGAATCCAGCATCTCTTGATTCTCAATAAGCCAGAGGTAATCCTCTCTGAGTGCGGCATTCTTGAGCACGCTGTATGCCAGATTAACCTCGGGAGTCTTCTCAAGCTGCCTGTATCGCTCCCGTATAACGCGCTCAACCTCCCTCTTGTCTGCATTATTATTGAGAAGCGAATCTTCATCCAGTCCCAGCACCGATAGGAACGTCTCATTATTGGGTGGGAGGTATTGTGCCCAGTCCTGATTGTTATTAAGTATCTCATCCCGCCGTTCCAGATATTTCTGGATTGCACACGGCTCACTGAGCGCGGTAAGCACAATCTTCTCAAATATGCGCCTCTCCATACGCTTCCATCTCTTACTGTTCTTCTTCCTCTCCTTAAGCACTTTCTTATCCGTGTATTTCGCTATAAAACTCAGCATGAAGTCGTATTCTTCCCTTGACGCCGTATCAGTGAGTATAGTGCCGATTTTCCTCAATAATTCCGTGCCCGTCTCGCATTTTCTCATAATATATTCGGCTTTAGCGTTCTTTTTAATGCCCGCAATCTCGTATATGTCGGGCATCCCGTGCATATAAAGGATGATATAATCCTCATACCTGTCCCGTATTTCATTCATCCTGAGGAACTCCTTCTCGACACTGATATGTTCACTGTGCTTCTTAATCAGCTCTTCTTTTTCTGACGGGAGCATGCTCTTCGTGATATGCTCAAATGCAACGAGCAGTTCATCATATTGCTTCCGCAGTCTGGGGTTGCTCAGCACATTGAAAGCTTCATTAAGTATCTCATCTGGATAGCTTGAAAGTTTCAATTTCCTCTCATAAGCCGCCTTTATTTCCTCATCAGCCGCATCATGCTCCACACCGAGGATGCAGTAAAATGTGGGGAAGCCATCTATCAGCGGGTATGTCCACTCGGGATGCAGGTCTTCAATTCGCTCGAACTTGCTGGCATACCTGCCAATCCGATGTATATCCACATAACCACTTGCGATATTCCAGTAAGGGTCATCCTCAATGGGCACATCCCGCCTCTTTACCTTTACCCCTGAACCCCTCTGTCCCTTCTTCTTTTTCTTCTTATCCATCCCTCTCCACTACTTCTATCACACTCCCACTCGCCAGATTAAGGTCCGATATCCTCATAGAATCCTCAAGCTCTTCATTATCATGAATTAAACCGTCATTATCGCCCATTATAGCCTTCTCCTTCAACTCCCGCTTGAGGTCTTCTATCGTGCTCGAGGGATTGAGATAGTAATCCAGCGTAATCTCTTTTGATGTATTCACTATGCTCACATGTATACCCTCCACACCGAGCAGTTTCTTCATCCATTTGTTCTTGTCCTTCTTCGATAGCCTGCTCCTCGCCTCCAATTTCACCGTGCGCTGATTGCCCGAATCCACATCCCTCGCCGTGACATTCAATATACCGAACTCCTTACCCACCTCAAAGGTGACATATATCCTGTTCTGATTGATGGGCATGGGCTCGATGGAGATCCAGAACTCGCCAAGGAACTCATTATCCTCCGGATACAGACCCTCGCCCTGATACACCGGAATAACCACCTTGTCTATGTAACTCCACGCATTTGTATAATTGCGTGTCCGGGCGATGGGTATCTTCGTATTACGCTCAATTATCCTCGAGATTGTTCCATCCGCGGTCTCCACACCCAGCGAACTTGAAATCACATCGCTTATCTCTATATTCTTTGCGAATCGCGATTTCTCCTTTATGAATTCCGCACTTGCAATAGCAGTGCCGAGCGCAACCGCTTCGTATGGGTCGCCCTTTAAGGGCTCCTTACCAAAATACTCGGTTACGAACTCACGAACCGCGGGTATCAGCGTTGTGCCACCCACGAGCAATATATCGTCTATCTCGTCCTTTTCCAGTGATGCATCGTTTAATGCCTGTTCAATCGGCTTTTTTGTCCGCTCAATAATATCCGATATCATACCGTTGAGTTCCGCTCGTGTCAGCGTCATACTGAAAGGTGGCTTGTCCGGAGCAACGAACGGGATATTGATTGTGGTGCGGTCTGTGGAGGATAGAGCGATCTTTGCCGCCTCTGCCGCCTCTCGTATCGTCGCCCTGAGCGCTAAATCGTTCTTCACATCCACTCCAAATTCTTCCTCCAGCTCCTTTATTACTTGCTCCTCAATACGGGCATCTATGTCATCACCACCAAGCCTGTGCTCACCACCACTCGCGTCAACATCGAAGAAGCCGGAAGATACGGAAAGGACGGAGACATCAAATGTCCCACCACCAAAGTCATAAACCAGCACCCTTCTATCACTATCTCCATCACCCCTTTCCCTTATGCCATACGCCAGTGCGGCAGCAGTGGGCTCATTTATCAGCCTCAGCACATTCAGTCCCGCAATTTCCGCAGCATCCTTTATTGACTGCCTCTGCCCATCCGAGTAATTCGCAGGCACTGATACCACGACATCAATGAACTTCTTACCCGTCTGCTTCTCCGCATCATCCTTCGCCTTCTTGAATATACACGCTCCTATATACTCTGCCGGGAATTTGTATCTCCCAATCTTCTTCTTAAAGCCCGTGCCCATCTCCCTCTTAATTGAATACACCGTTCTATCTGGATGCACGAGCATGTTACGCTTGGCTATTTCCCCTACCTCATACTCATTCTCACTCTTGAAATAGACTACGGAAGGTGTAAACTTCTTACCCTCGTTATTCTCTATTATCACTGGCTCATCAAGCAGCATGTATGCCATCTTCGTGTTCGTGGTCCCGAAGTCTATACCCAATATGTCTCTATCTATTGCCATTCCTCCCCCCCTCTCCATTATCCTTTATCCTTCTTCCTTCATATCATTATATGACCCCGCTATTTGTTAGTTATCCTTACTCATCATTCACCACTCTTTAAATACCCCGTTTCCTGACTCGGATACTTGCTCTGCACTTCACCTTGTAGCGGTAGCGGCGCTATCCTCCCCTCAAGCTCTTCTAAGGTGGTTCTTAGCGAGTTTATATCCTGTGCAAGCACTTCAACTTTCTCAGCCCGCGATTCCAGCTCTTTTATTATCGCTCTTAAAGATGCTATCTCCTCCTTAATCACTGCGATTTCCTCCGCTCCCGCTCTTGTGCTCTCAAGCTCGTTCAGCCTTTGATTGCCCGCTTCCAGTTTCGTCTTCAGCGTGCTTACATCCTGTATAAGACGCTCAAGTTTATCAGTCTGCACGTGCTCAAACTCGTCCATCCGCTGGTTTAACGCTATGAGTCTGTGCTTTGTGGGACGAACCCGCCGTGCGATGCGCTCCAGTAATCCCGTTTTCCTCGCCTTTCTTACCGCTGGCGCTTCTAATGGGCGTTTTGATACTATCACTTCTGCGGGTCTCACAATGTTGTCCCCCACGCGGTATCCTCTTCTTATCACGCGAAATACCGAATTCGCGGGATAAATGGTTCCATACTCCAATCCAACAGCGGTATGCAATCTATCATCGAACTTATCACCAGCCGCAGGCTCTATTGGGGTAATACTCATTGCTGAAATCAATTGGTCATAGATTACTTCTATGTTCTTCCTGATATTTTCCGAATAACTCCTTATTACTTCACAGCCATTGTTATTATCGCTGTTCTCGTATATCGCACTTACACGTGTCAGTGAATCGGCGACGGGCAGTAGCTTCTTTGCAAGGTCTATTCTCAGTTCAGCCATCTTAGCCTCTTCTTCTCGCCTGCTCCGCTCGATATAGTCCTTGAATTCTGCCCTTAATTTATCGTATCTGGACTTCCACTCGTCAGACTCAGATGAACCGTTGTCTTTCATCCCCTTTGAACACCTTCCATAAAAAATATCCTCCACACACTACGCTTATATATCTATTCAAATATTATTTAATTATTTATTTTGTTTGGGTTCTTTCATTTATTCATTAGATGGCTTATGGCATATCTTCTCGCTCGGGGGTGATGAGTGCGAAATGGAAGAAACGGAAAAGGAGGAAGTGATAAAGAGGTGCACGGAGATGCTGGAAGAGATGATGGGCGATATTACAGTTCCACGGAATATAAGGAAATCACTGGGCATGATGAAGAACAGGTTATTGAATGGCGGGGAGTCACTGGCGATCAGAGCGGCGGCGGTGATATCAGAGCTTGAGGAGCTGAACTCCAATCCAAACATACCTTCGCATGCCAGAACAGCATTGTGGAGTGTGGTAAGCAACTTAGAAACTATCTCTGTTGAGGAATGACGGTAACAATAGCGATAGCGGGCAAGCCGAATGCGGGCAAATCCACTTTTTTTAAGGCGGCTACGCTCGCCGATGTCGAGATAGCTTCTTATCCTTTCACGACCATCTCGCCCAATGTCGGTATTGCACATGTGCGTGCGCCCTGCCCCTGTAAAGAGCTACTGCATGACGGCAGCTGTGGGAATTGCGTTCGTGGTATTCGGTTCATTCCCGTGGAGCTCATTGACGTTGCTGGACTGGTGAAAGGAGCACATGAAGGCAGGGGTCTGGGTAACGAGTTCCTCGACGAGCTCAGGCGCGCGGAGGCGATAATTCACGTTGTGGACGCTTCTGGTGGGACTGATGCGGACGGCAATGTTGTCCAGGTCGGAAGTCATGACCCGGTAGAGGATATAAGTGCGTTCGAGGAGGAATTGAACATGTGGGTATTCATGATATTGAAGAGGAGCTGGCGAAAACTGAGCAGGAAGGCGGAGCTGGAGGGTATGAAGATAGAGCGTGTGATTAGTGAGCAACTGGCGGGAGTGGGAGTGACAGAGGAGCAGATAAAGGCTGCCATTCGCAGTTCTCGCATCCCGGACGACTACCGCTCGTGGGATGATGTTGCACTGAAAAGCCTGAGTGCGGAGATAATAAGGCTGAGTAAAAAGATGGTCATTGCAGCTAACAAAGTAGATATGGCACGG
>JAGGRS010000116.1 GCA_021159475.1 Candidatus Methanophagales archaeon | reverse complement strand
TAACGACACGTGGGCGCGAAGAGCGGAGATAGACCTGAGTGAGTCAAAAGAGAGGATACAATTGGGTCCGCTTGATTTGTATGCATACCTGCCGAAGACGAACTGCGGCGAATGTGGTGAGAGGACGTGCATGGCTTTCGCTATGAAGGTTCTCAACGAAGGTAAGAAACTCAGCGATTGTCCTGTTCTTGCGGAGGATAAATACAGGGGTGCGAGGGATACGCTGGTCTCTTTGCTCGAATCCGCGGGATATACTATTTTTTAGCTCTCTTCACTCTTTAGGTATATTCTTCGCCCTCGCCTTCTTATGATTGATGAGATAATCCAGTTGCGCCGGGTCTGCTTCGCCGAAATCGGCATAACCTTTCTCCCTGATGTAGTCTATGACCCTGTTCGCATTCTCCGCTCGCACAACAACCGTAGAGAACCCCTTTGCACTGCCCACACTGCCCACACTCGCATCACTCTCCACCGCGGTGAAATCCGTGCAGACATTACAACCACTTGGGAGAATCCCTTCAAGTTCCTTCACCTTGAATTTCACTTCACCATCGGTCATCGTGGCAATGAACTTCCCTTTTGTTATATCTGTCTTTATGAGTTTTGAGAAGTCCACGCCCTTATCCTTCAGATATTGTGTGATATCACCGTAATGGAAGTTCTCGGTGCAGAACAACCCGACGAGGAGTTTCACTCTATCGCGGAATATGGGGAACTCCTGCTGCAATTTCCTGACACCTGAGACGATACAGGGCGTTCCTACAACACCAACACCGCGCTTCGTGAACATTACTGCCCTCTTCAATTCCGGTAACACCGCTGCGAATGTGTATTTCGTGCCGCCGAGAGTGGGAATACTGAGTTGCTCGGATTCTCTCACGTGAAATATCTCAGTTGCCCAATTTTCATCCCTGCCGACAAAAAGAGCACGGTCTATCATCCCCATCTCCATCGCCGATACCATGAGCTCGCTCACCATTGCGCCATCCTGCCCCGTGAATCGCTTTGAGCGCCCGGCGATGAATTTGAGATATGAGCCCAGACCACTCTTGGGTTCATAAACGAATCGCGGGCATACGCGAACACAGGCGCCGCAGTCGAGGCATCTGGTCTCATACTCCGGGAAATCTACTTTGTTACCCACCACTGTTATTCCACCCGGGCATATAGCCGCACATGTCAGACACCGACTGCAGATGTTCCTATCTATGACCTTAGCCTTCAAATTCTCAAAATATAGCCTGTCCTTTAACGGTTTCTCAGGAACTGCCACTTCCCATTCCGATTGCCCCGCACTTGCTGTTGCCATTTTTTGTATCATTAGGATTGAGAAGAGGATTATATAAGCTTTTCTATTTTTTATTTTTCTGCAAAACTGAGGTTCGTGGTATCATTAGTAGTCATATAATCCATATTATATGACAAAAGCCACGAGAGGGTTCAAAAAGCGCATCAGAAGCTTCAGCACGGGTCTCAGTATTATATGACATTCCGCAGACCACACCAATCCGGTATTATATGACATTGGAAACACCTCCATATTTGCGCTATAACTTATTTTCTCAATGCCATCTGATAAATTCTATTCGTAAATGCGTTATATTGCGTTATATCTCAAATATGAAGAAGGTCTAATTCGGGGTGGAAATAACAACCGGATAGCCCTCAGGTGCTCAATACGCCCATCACATCGTCACCCGCTATAGCCAGTATGTGCCTCTTCAGCTCCTCTATCTGATGTTCAATCTCATTTCCGAGTTCTAACTCCTCGCGCCCGTTGAATATCTCTTCTTTTATCCTCTCTGCTATTATATCGTCACGCTCTGGCTTCAGTCTTATTACCATAGAATGTGGTGGCAGGAATTTCGCATACTGCTCCAGAGCACCATCGCCTATACCCGCTATCAGTCCGTCAGCATCGCCATCCGTGATGCCTATCAGAGGGACATCGAATCGCTTCAGTATATCAGCGGCAATGCTCGTCGTGTCATCCCCTATGGTCACTGCCACGCACGGATTCAGTGCCTCTATCTTCGGGAATAAATGCTCTACGGTGTAGAATAAACATGCCACTCTCCTACCGCCTTCTCGTCGCATGCGCCCCTTACCAATGTATTTCGGCATAGTTCGCCTGATTATGTGCGCCGTCTTTATCATCGCATCGCTCAGACTCAGCGGTGGTAACTTCACAAGGTTATGCTCTATCAATCGCCCGCCAATGGCATCCACGATTCTACCATCACGCGCTACCAGAGTGATACTGCCATCACGAGAAGCCGTGCCTATAACAACGCCATTCACTACTATCTTCTCGCCCGCATGCACACCCCTTATCTCCCTGTATTCCCGATTGCGCTCTCTTCTGCATCTTGATGCCGGTTTATACGGCTCTCGCTCCTTAAACTCGGCAAAGACCGCTCTTATAGTTCTGTATAGTTCCTCGTCACCACGATTCACCATCCACGGGATGAGCATCCGGCTGTAATATTCCAGTTGAATGAAAGAAGGCACATGCTTATGCTTATCCTTATAATTCCTCAATATCCCCTCACCGAGTAATAACCCGCTCTCTTCTGTCTTACCACGGTTCACCAGTATAACAAATTCTATCCCTCGCATCATGAAATCTTCTATTACCTCTGACGGCTTCATATCCCTGCTTATATCTATCTCATCCTGCATATCAGCGTCAATAACCGCGGTTTTACCGGTTATACCGCCGAGAGCCGCCTCAATCTCTATCCCCGCATCTCTCAACCGCTCTATCGCTTCTCGCGCCTCACCCTCGTCTATTACCTCCGGTCCGTGTATTAATAGCCCTATACCTGCCATAATTGTATAATATTTTGTAGAGAATAATAATAAATGTGATGCGGCGCTTATGCATAATCTGTAAAGGCTCGCGCTTATTATGCGGGAGGAGTGCCTGCCCACTGCTCGCTGCATTGAGACATAAGACCCTGTTTGCGGAGCTCAGTGCCAAAAAGGACTTCTTCGGTCCTTCAACTTCCGTATTCGTCGGTCGGATGGGCTACCCCAGCGTAAATGCGGGTCCGATGGCGGTATTGGAGTCAGAATCCGATGTCAGCGTTGAAAAGCTGGAAAAGCCGGGCGAGTGGCTCGCACAGGGTCTTGACATGGCTGAAATCATACAGCTACGCAGTGCTACATTGCGGTCGAAACGGCGTGAGCATATAAAATCGCAGTCGAAGTTCGTCTCGGACATGAGTGAGATAGCTATGGCTCAGCAGCCTGTGGATGTCGAACTCGCGTTTAAGAATAGACCGTCATTCAAGCTCTCGTTCTCCGATGTCTTGCAGCCGATGGGGGCAAGTGTGAATGTGGAAGCAATGAGAGTTACCGGGAATCCGAAGATAGAGAAGAAAGTTGACCGTATCGTCTCTGACGATATCAAAGCGGTAGAAGCCGCTCAGGAACTGTATAATATCGGCATGGATGTGTATAAAGTCTCAACAATCCTCTCTTCGGGCGCTTTGGGGTCGCGTGACGCGCAAAAGATGGTGCCCACGAGGTGGAGCATCACGGCAACCGATGATATCATCTTCAAGGAGCTGGCTGCGCAGTTCAAGGAATATCCGACCGTTAATGCCTGTTACGTCTATGAATCGTCATACATGGGCAATCACTTCCTGATACTGCTGATGCCGTCTTTATTTGAGTATGAGAACTTCGAGGCGTGGTTCCCCGGCTCTTTCTGGAGCGATGCGTTCAGTCCGCGACCCGTGATCATAGAGGAATACGAGGGTTATAAAGGCAGAAGTGGATATGCCACGAATGAGGGCGGCGGCTACTATGCTGCGAGATTAGCAGTTGCGGAAGCGTTACACAGGATGCGACGGCAGGCGGGCGTTGTGGTATTCCGTCAAATCTATCCGGAATATTCCGTTCCTCTTGGCGTATGGGTGGTGCGCGAGACCGTGCGGGCTGCATTTAGAACCCGTCCCGAGAAGTTTGACACCAAAAGCGAAGCACTGAGGTATATTGATTCGCGATTACATGCAAAAGAAGGGATGAGGATAAGACTGGGAATTAAGGATTTCGAGCCGCTGAGCAGGATATTAAGGCAGAAACGAATTACTGACTTCTAACTCAGCATTCCATATTCGTTCTTATGCATTTATATAAACATATCCACTTATATTACATATCGTGGATAAAATGCCAGGGCATGGTCATGATTATACAGGCACAATTTTAAAGTTCCTCATCTTAAATGGAGCCTCAAGCAAGTATGCTATTGCTAAGGGCACAAACATCCCATACCCGACGGTATTGAGGAAGATTCCCGGTATGGTGGCTTCACATGTAATCCAGAAGGTGGGTGTGGGTAAGCGCGGTGCGGAGATATACGTGGTTACGCCTAAAGGCACACTCATCGCTTACTTCGGTGGACTCGTGCGCACTCCGGAGCTGTTCAGGGCGCTGCCCATGATTATGAAGCATGTCCGGGTATCCTTAGAGGATTTGCCCGCGGTCAAGAACCCGTTTGAGTTCATTGTGGGTGAACTGCCGTTCAAATTATCGAAATTGGAGGATTTGAAGGTGGAGGAGGCGGTGAGTATCCTTGGTGTGATACTGATCTGGCGGCATGGTGAGTGGTATCATGAGATAGGGAAGAGCGAACTCAAGAGGATATTATCGTGGACTGAGAATTATAGTATCCTGCGATTCCTCGTTGCGGGCGCTGTGAACACGCTTCTGAAGATGGGTGAGCAGGCGATGGAGCTGAGCACGCGAGCGGATAAATTTCTGGGTGAGATTGAGGAACTGGTGAGGTAATTCTTTTTTTCCGGTGATGTAAAATGGTATTGAGTATAGAGGAAAGAATAAAGGGGTTCCTGTTCAATCCTTCGGAAACATTTGACAACTCTAAGGACGATACGATCGGCGACGCTTTCAAGTATTTCGTGGTTATTCTGATAATTTATACGGCGCTTACCAGTGTCATAAGTGTGGCATATTCGATGATTGGATGGAAAGCAGGTCCATGGGCCCCGATAGTAGTTGCCATGAGTCCTCTTCTCAGTGTAGCCTCATTTATTTTGGGATTGATTCTTGGGATAAGCGGTGTTCTCATTGGCGGTCTCTGGACACACATCTGGGTATATGTGGTAGGTGGCAGAAAAGGAGTAGAACGGACAATAAAGGCATTGATGTATGCATCGACGCCGATGTATCTCATGGGATGGATTCCGTTTGTGATACTCATCTCTGGGTGGCTTCCAATTGCGATTCTGGGATGGTTCGTCTTGGCAATATGGACTCTTATCGTCGGAATCATTGGCATAAGACAGCTCCAGGAGCTATCAACAGGAAGGGCAATTCTCGCATTGATTTTAGCGATAATCATACCCGCAATCATTATCGGGGCGATATTTGCTGCGTAGATTCCA
>JAGGRS010000090.1 GCA_021159475.1 Candidatus Methanophagales archaeon | reverse complement strand
TCTCAATTTCATCCCCTATCCTGCTCTGTTCCTCATACAACAGCATCAGATTCTTTGCATACTCAACGCTGCTGAGTTCGCTCGCGGGCATCCTCTCCTTTCCCCTGCCCAGTGCGATATAGTGGAAGAACCTGCACTGCCTGGCACCCAGTTCCAGTGCCGTATTGATTATTGCTGTGGTCTCTCCTTCGTTCTGTTTCATTATACAGGGGTCAATCACGAGGCTCATACCCGCTTCTCTACACGCACGCGCAGCCTTTATCGCTTTATCATATACGCCCGCGCCCCTGATCATGTCATGGGTCTTCGGTGTGCCATCAATAGGGATAATAACCTCTTCAATGCCCGCTTCTCTCAACTGATACGCTGTATCCTCGTTGAGCATTGTGCCATTAGAAGCGAGAGTGAGGTGCAAGCCCCGCTCCTTCGCATACGATACGATTGTGAAGATGTCATCCCGCATCAGGGGCTCACCACCACCAAAGGTGATATTCGCCTCCGCGCCCATGACACGTGCGATCTCATCAATGAGTGCGAAGGCTTCCTCTGTGCTGAGCTCATCGTTCAGGGACGTGCCGGCATCGTAATAGCAATGCATGCATCTGAGATTACAAGCCCGCGTAACGTTCCAGTTGATGCTATACATTCTATTATCCATTCCCTCTGCTATAAAATAAAATGAGTGAGGAAGTGAGACAGAGACTGCTACTATTGATGGCACTTGACGATGAAGCGGGCATTTATGCCTCTCTGATGGCACACTCGGCGGTGGTCTATCCTTTATCGGGGGCTTATACGCACTCCTGCATGGGCAATTCGCACCCACCACGAATTATGCATTTGATATCACTTCACCGGACTCCATGATGCACTTGCGCGGGATACGAAGAAGATGCCGGATATGAGTCTGGAGGTGGTGATGTGAAGACCCTGATGATATTGTAGAATGTATCCCGTTCCGCCGCTATCTTATTAGCTCCTCTGATAAGTGCCAATATGTTTGCAATTGTGAGTGTGCGCGGTGTCTTCGCACCCGCGGCATGTGTAACCTTCTCACCCATCAACGTGCCGTCTAAGTCATTTGCACCATAATTCAATGCAACCTGTGCGAGCTTCGTGCCGAGTGTAACCCAGTAAGCCCTTATACTCCTGAAATTACGCAGCACTATCCTCGAGATTGCTATCGTCTTGAGAACATCAACTGGATTCGCCTTATGCCTGATATGCAGCCCAAGTTCTGTGTTCTCAGGATGAAATAGAAGAGGAATGAAGGATACAAACCCACCAGTCTTCTCCTGCAGCTCCTGGAGCTTGAGAAGATGGGTAGCGCGATCCGCCGGCTGTTCTATATGCCCGAAGAGCATCGTTGCATTACTTCTCAGCCCGATACTGTGTGCTATCTCCATGATTCTGAGCCATTCCCCTGCCTTCAGCTTCCCCGGACATATAATCTCCCTTATCCTATCTTCAAGAATCTCCGCTCCACCACCCGGCAATGCCTGCAATCCCGCATCCTTCAATCTCAGCAATATCTCTTTCACGCTCATCCCCTCTATCTGTGATAAAAAATATATTTCAGTGGCGGTAAGCGCTTTGATACAGACTTTGGGGAATCGCATCCTTATCTGAGTGAAGATATTCTCGAAATATTCTATGTTCATTGCGGGATTCAGTGAACCAACGATATGAAGCTCGGTAGCACCCATCTTTACCGCATCCCCGACCTGCTCCAATACTTCCTCAACACTCATGAAATACGCTTCTTTATCCCCTAACTCACGATAGAAAGCGCATAAGGGACATCTTGCGACACAGATATTCGTATAATTTATATGCCTATTAATGACGAAAGTAACTAAATTCCCATCCTCACGATTTATACGATCTGCTCGTTCTCCGAGTTCATGAACGTCCTCTTTAAATAACTCCTCTATCTCCTTACGTCTCATTACGGCACTGATATCTATCTTCTATCCCAAGAGCTATAAATTAACCCTTTTCTGTCACGTTAATCAAGGAGTATGAATATATACGTCCACATATAGTCTGTATTATACATCTCAGTGCCTGTTTATTTGAGTGTAGAAGGAAAAAGGATGTCCAGAGGCGGTTTGGTGATAAGCCCTGCTCGTTCTGCTTGCCCATAAAGCGTATCGAGCGCTTTTATCACTCTGCCCGACATCTCGCACGTGTCCCTGTTCACATACATCAATACAAATCGTCGCAACTGCTCTTCTTTTGCTCCTCTTGAATATCTCATTGCATACTCCAAAGCCTCATCTACATTCTTCAGCGCATATTCCACGCTCTCACGCAAAGCATTGAGGAATTCCAGTTGCTGACCCTCAGGTATAGTTCGCTTTATGCAATTGATGCCCAGAGGAAGAGGGAGACCGGTCTTTTCATGCCACCACTCACCCAGGTCGAGGATTTTTACCAGTTCCTGATCCTTGTAGGTCAGTTGAGCCTCGTGTATTACCAGTCCGGCATCAACTTCCCCACGCTTCAATGCCTCAACGACCTCGTCAAACCTCATCTCCACTGTATTTATATTTATATCAGCAGTGGCAGCCGCCAACTTCAGCACCAGGTTCGCTGTTGTATACCTGCCTGGCACTGCCACCCTCTTACCTTCTAACTCCATATCCCTCCTCCCCACCACCACCGGTCCGTATCCATTGCCAACACTCGCACCAGCAGAGAGAATGCGATACTGAGAATGAAGAAATGCATAAGCATGCACGGAAAGCGCAGTGACATCTATCTCGCCACCAAATGCCCTCCTGTTCAGTGCCTCAATGTCATCCACCACATGCTCTACCCGCATCCTGGTCGCTATTTTACCATTCAGCATCCCATAGAATGCGAATGCGTCATCGGCATCGGGAGTATGAGCTATGAGCATGGTTGTTTTTTAACTTATTAACTTATTAATACTAATACCTCTTCAGCACCTTATAGTATGTATCTCTCTGTGCTACCGGTCTGCCAAGAGATTTCACCGCTTCCACAATCTCACCCGGCTTCATCGGGTTGTGCTCCCTTCCCGTGGCGGTTACCACATTCTCCTCCAGTATCGTGCCTCCAAAGTCGTTTGCACCGAAGAACAGTGCCAGTTTCGCAACCTCGCAGCCCTGTGTCAGCCACGACGCCTGTATATTCCTTATTGAATGGAGAACTATCCGAGCTATCCCCAATACCTGTAAGTATCTTCTTGCAGATGCGGGCTCTTTTATCCTTTCATGGAGCGCGGTGTGCCATGGCTGGAAAGTCCAGGGGATGAAAGCAGTGAAGCCTTTCCGCCTGTTCTGCAAGTCCCGCACACGAAATAAGTGCTCCACAATCTCTTCATTGCGCTCTATATGCCCGAACATCATGGTCGCTGTCGTTTTCATTCCCATCTTCTGCGCTGTATCCATCACTTCTATCCATTCATCTGCACTGAGCTTATTCGGGCTGATTTCTGCTCGTATCCTATCACTGAGGACCTCAGCACCGCCGCCAGGCAGAGAATCCAGTCCCGCAGCCCTCAATCGCGCCAGCGTCTCCTCTATACTCATGCCTTCGTGCATCGCAATGAAATGTATCTCAGGTGGAGAGAGGCTATGAAGCTGAACAGTTGGGAATTGACGCTTTATTGTAGAAAACAAATCCTCAAACCATTCAATTCCTATTTCTGGGTTCAGTCCGCCCTGGATGAGTATCTGGGTCGCACCAGCTTCAATTGCTCCTTTTACTTTGCCTAAGATTGTTTCCTTGCTCAGGATATAGCCATCTCGTTCGTGTTTCGCATAGAATGCACAGAATTTGCACCTCGCTACGCACCTGTTTGTGTAGCTTATGTTCCTGTCAATGACGAATGTCACGAGTTCCCCACATCTCGCTCTCCTTATCCTATCTGCAATCATACCAATCACAGGTAAAGGCAGCTCAAACAGCTCTAAAGCCTCCTCAAATCCAAGGTCTATACCTCTGAGATTCTTGTCCACATAATCATTATAATTATAATAATCTATACTCATGGCATTTAGCCTCAAAGATTTCAAGTCCCTTCCTCTCCCGCTCGCCCAGCCGGTATGTGAGTGTAGTGAGATACCTCTCAAGAAGCTCATCGGGCATGCTGAATCGCTTCTTCGCTTCTCTCAAAACCTCCTCTATATTCGCCTCGCCCCATTCCAGAGACCTCATAACCGCACTGTTTGCTTCACTCATATCCATAACATTTGATGATACAGAGATACCAAATACCATGGGATAACCCGTTAACTCATGCCACTCCTCTCCAAGGTCCATAACAACCCTGTATTTCCCCCTCGCTCTCAATGCTTCGTCACCAATCACGAGTGCATAAGTGCCATGTTTAAGTAGCTCACCTGCCTCAATCTCATTCAGTTGACGAATCTCGTTTCTCAGTCCCTTTTCTTTTAGAATCACCTTCAGCAGGTTTAATGATGTCACGGTCTGATTAGTAACCGCTATACACCCCTCCTCGTCCTGTATACCCCTTTCTGAGACGAGAAGCACACTCAAAACACCACCATTGGAGGCGACACAGAACTCATAACTCCGCAGTCGCGTTTTGTTCTTTATGTAATAGAAGGAGGGTAGAGGTGCGAAATCTATCTCACCGCGCTCGAACATGGCAATAAGCTCTCTTGGCGAGCCTTCATATATCTCTATGCCTGTATCACCATTCTGCTCCAGCAGGAAATACGGCAGGAAGTTATTAAGGAACCCGAATTTACCGATCCTCACTTTTTATCACTTTTTACTTCTTCCTGATTTTCTCCTGTTATTAGAATAAACATCTCTTCCGATATAAAAGAGGAGACGTTTAATACGGAACAGCTATAGGTTAATACTATAGGGCTAAGTCCATTGTGCGATAGTATGGATATATCAGGGGCAGTAATAGTCGAATAAGAAGAAAAGGAGCAATATGTAGATGGGCTATTATTATTTCTGCAAAACATCAATTGTTGCAACCATTTATCCTGCGGACAAAAAAGATTTCCGCTTAAACCCTTACAGGGTTTTCGGGGAACTCATCTTCGCTCTCGAATTCAAACCGCAGGACCTTATCCTTGAACCACCAAACTTTAAGAAAGTTTGATCAAAATGCTTCGCCAATTTCCAGGTTTGACTGATTTATCTTAGCGCAGTACTCTTTAAGTGCATTACACTCCCTGAAATACTCCCCTGAGAACAATCTCATCTGCAGTCGTTGTTATCGTTGCTGGTCTGTCGAGCCTTACGATCGTGCCCGCGGTCATTTTGTGATATTTCTCGTCCAGGCACTCCTTGAACTCTCCGATGATGTTAACTGCGAGTGCTTTTACCCAAAAACTTTTAAGAAAAGTTTTATCAAAAATGCTTTGCACACCAGCATAAGATGCTTATCCCGGAATTGAACCTTTTCCGCCCTGGGATTCAGGGGATAGCTCTTT
>JAGGRS010000221.1 GCA_021159475.1 Candidatus Methanophagales archaeon | reverse complement strand
AAGATAATTTCAGGGTCTATTCCAGGGTTAGCACCCCGGAAGGTAGCATTGACGAT
Organism: Candidatus Methanophagales archaeon; assembly: GCA_021159475.1. GTDB lineage: Archaea > Halobacteriota > Syntropharchaeia > Alkanophagales > Methanospirareceae > G60ANME1. Next base: position 5,429 of record JAGGRS010000221.1, on the reverse strand, counting down.
ATATTTCACTCCGATGAAATAAGTAGAATCGGGCATAAATCCTTCCGGAGCAAGTATTTTAACTGAAATATCCGGATCGCCCACATCTAACGCTGAAGCTATTTCAGTGTAATAAGCTCCACTAAGTGCCAAAACCAAAACAATAATCCCGTATTTCTTCATTAAACCTCCGACTTCACCCATTCACAACCCTCTCCAAACACACTCACAACCACCACACCAGCACCGCAACCAAACCCGCAATCTTCCAAATCTTATCCATCACGCATCGCCCCCTTTTTGCTTAAAACCGGCAAGTACGGCATTAAAACCCCAACCGCACACCATACCCCCATGCCTCTTTTCATGTTGCGCATCGCCCCCCTCCGCAGGGGCCTTTAATATTTACGCCAGAGTGCTACCGTCTGGCTTCATCACATATAATTTCCAATTTTTTCGGTTACTATGATGAAATCAGGAGAACGCCTTCACCAATTTTAATATCCTCTTTACCGTGTATCTCCGCCTCTCCTCCTCTCGCTCCTGATATGTTCTTATCGCCCTCAGCAGGTCTATTCTCCTGAACTCGGGCCAGAAAGGTGCGCAGAAATAAGCCGCGCATTCGTTGCCCAGTGCCTGCCATGGCACAAAATTGCTCAACCTCATCTCGCCACCCGTCCTTATAATCAGGTCCACTGCCGTCTTCGCACTCTCCTCCGCACCTGTATCCCCATCCTCCAGCTCACTTATATACAGATGCCGTGATATTGTATCTTCTCTTATCTCTGATGCGGATAGCAGTCCCTTCTTCACCATGCTCGCAATTATTCGGACTGAATCCAGTATCTCCATCCTGCCACTGTAAGCCACCGCTATAAATAACCTGAACTTCCTGTATCGTTCGGTTGCACGCTCTGCTTTCTTTATCGCTTCTCTCACACTCGCCGGCAGTAAGTTGACGTTTCCTATTGCTTTTACACGCACACCGCGACGATGCACCCTGTCATCCCTGCTTATCTTCTCGAACTCGGCACGCATGAGCTCAAATAGCTGCTTCTTCTCCTCTTCCGTGCGACAGAAGTTCTCGACAGAGAAAGCATAAATCGTGAGTTGCTTTATGCCGAGGTCAAAACACCACTCAATCATTCGTTCTGTCACCTCAGCGCCATAGAGGTAGCCCTCCTCCGCCGATATTCCTATCTTCCTCGCAAATCGCCTGTTACCATCCATGATTATAGCCACGTGTTCAGGCAAGCTCCGCTCCAGTATCTCCTCCTCCAGCATCCTCTCATATTCGCCATACACCCTGTCACGGAGCCAGTTGCATAGCCTCGCAAATTCGCGCTTCATCTCTCTCTACTCCTATTCCTATATCTATCCCTCTTTATCTTTATCTTTACCGAAATCCAGCACTTTTGTCTTCAGCTCTGAGAGCTCTACGAGTGTTGCACACCCGACAACGGGATTTATACCCCTCTTCTTCTGATACTCCGTCTGTGACTGCCATGCTCCCGAATTTATCAGTAGCACATCACGGTATCTCGCAATTCCCACTGTATGTGTATGCCCGCAATGGAGTATATCGGGTACGGGGTTTATCACACCATAATCATGCCCATCCGGGATAATAGATACACTATTACCATATATCGGCGCTATATGCCGCCTTCTCAGCATCTCCACCATCATATCCGCAGGCTTTGAATAATCCAGGCGCGATACCGCGTTAACGAAGTCGTCAAAAGACTGACCGTGATAGATCAAAACAATTCTGCCACCCACTTTTATATATGCAGGATTACTCACGAAGCAGGTATTGGGAGGGAAAAAGCGCTGGAAATCCCCGTGCAATGGCGGTTGAGGCTCTGCACTCCTCACTGCATCGTGGTTACCCGGTGCGAGCACCACGTGTATGCTTCCAGGTATGCGCTTGAGACACTGCGCTGCCATCTTATACTGCTCCTCTATATCCTCAATTGCCAGGTCACTCTCCTGTCCCGGGTATACACCTATCCCATCTACGATATCACCTGCAACAATCAGATAACCAATATCTATACTCCTGCTCCTGACCGCTTCTCTCAGCCAGTCCACAAAGCTATCCCATGCATCTTCACGGAAAGCCCGGCTACCTACATGCATATCTGATATAAATACCGCATATCCGGGTTCTTCACATGAGGATGCGAGCGGTAAAGAGGACTGCGCCGTTTTGTGGAGCGGGATATCGGGATAGACCAGCCTGTGGGCAATCAGATAACCGCTCCTGGTTAGCGTGCCGGTCACACCTATCACCTCATCAGGAATCACCTCGTTATGGTGGGGTAGAACCACAGGGATATGCCCTGAAGGGTCTTCCAAATCTACCAGGAGATTGCCCCTCGCTGTCTTGTTCACCGATGTGACCATGCCCACCACGGAAACGTCCTCATCCGTTCTTATATTTCTAACAGACCCTATCCGTGAACTATTCATTCTCCTCTTTATTATGCCCCCTATCTCCTCGTATCTGCTGATGAAATGCTGTAAGAAATCGCCCTGCTGCACACTGCCGGCACTGCTGGCGAATGATTTAATAATCACAGGAGGTGCTGGTGCTCGCTCCTGATTCGTGACTCGATGCTGAGTCTGAATATGAGTCTGATGCTTGATGACTTCTGCTATATGCTCTTCAGAGATGACAAATACGGAGGAGGAATCAAGCGAATTAACCACCCATTCTACTATCTCGCTGCTACCGACTCCTTGCTCTAATTGGTATCGCCTTAACAAATCAACAGCATCAGGCTGAACCTGATACCCTAATTCGGCAAATCGCTTTACTATCTCTAACTCAACCCCTGCCACTATCTCTGGCTCCCTGCCTCCGCGCTTCGGCTCTGGCTCTGGACCATACATCGCTTTTGATAGAGTCCCGGCTCAGATCCATTCCCGCAACTTCGCTTCGAGATATGGTTTTGGTAACGCGCCCTGGATAACATCCACCGGCTCGCCATTCTTGAAGATGAACATGGTGGGTATAGCCATGATAGCGAACTCAGAGGCAATCCGCGGATTCTCGTCCACGTTCAGTTTCCCAAAAACGACCTTACCCGCATATTCACGTGCCAGTTCATCTATTATCGGCGCTACCATTCTGCATGGTGCGCACCAGGGAGCCCAGCAATCTACCACGACCAGCGGATATTTCCTCACGGTCGGTATAAAACTGCTGTCATCCAGGGTCAGTGGGTGGTCAATTAACTGCTCACCTTTCTTACCCTCTTTCTTCGACTTCATTCTCGCTTCCATCTCTCGCATCTTCTTCGCTTTTATCCGCTCTATCTCAATATCTTCATTTTTATTGCCACTACCCTCTTCCTTTTCCTTCATCCCGATGCCCTCCTTTCTCTTTATGAACATAAGAGATAGCTTTTGTCTATTATAAGTTTTGTGTTTGTGTTATATGTGCCGTATTGCGGTTACCTCTTGCGGTCATCGCCAGAATCAAATCAAATTTGCTACCGCAGGGACCGTGCAATACGGCTTCTGTCGCCCCCCGTTTGCCATAGTAATCATCTCTTCTTACTACTCTTCGAAGGGGGCAGTTCTATATTTAAGGTTCCGCGTATTTAAATATCTCCGGTTAGGTTTAACTTAAAAGAGTGTGTCAGCAGTGGCTTCTTAAAAAGCCAGAAAGTTGCACTCATAAACTCAGGCTGAGAAGGATTCCACTTACCTTGCTTTGATACCTCCATCGAATTTCAAAACCGGATTGCAGACATCGCAAGCGTTGCACGGCTGATTGTAATCCTCGCCGAAGTATTTCAAGATGAACCGCCTCCTGCATTCCCCGCTCTTTATATACTCAACCACGCGGTCAATCTTCTCGTGTCCACTCCTCTCCAATTCCATGAACGTGTTTCGTATCCCCTCCACGTCAATTCCCCTTATACCGGGTTTTATCTCAACGGGTATGCAAACGTCCCGTTCCACGAGTTCTATCTTACCCGATGCTTTCAAATCACGCAAAAGCCGGTTTAACTTCGGGATAGACATCCCGAGTTCTCTACTTAACGCTACCAGGTCCATCCATTTATCCTCTCCGAAATGCCCACTCCTGACTATTCTTTCAAACTCTGCGTTGCCATCCAGTTCATCATCGTTCAATCTTATCATGGCACGGCGGAAAATCTTGAAATGCGTCTTTATCGCTCCCTTCTCCTCAAGATGATGCAACAATATCCTGAGAGGCACCTCATCAAGTCCCAAATCGTATGCCATTCGCTTCACATTCACATAAACCAAACCGCTCCCGCCGCCACCACCCACGCCGCGGTTCATCAAAGAATCAAGCACTGCTTTTATTTGTTTACGAGTGGGTGTATTATATCGAATCAATCTCCTCAGTTTTATCTCGTCAATCTCAGAATAGAGCAATATGCAATTGGAGATATTTCCATCCCTGCCTGCACGACCCACCTCTTGATAATAGTCCTCTATTGATTTCGGTAAATTGAAATGGATTATACCTCTTATGTCCTCTTTATCTATACCCATCCCGAAAGCACTCGTTGCGACGACGATTCTCGTTCTACCGCTCATGAAATCATTTTGTACCCTCTTCCTCTCCTCCTTCTCCATCTGACCGTGATAAAACGAAGCACTTAAGCCTTCGCTTGATAAATAGCCCGCCAGTTCCTCCGCCGTCTTCGTGAAATTCACATATACGATGATGGAGCCCTTTAGCTTTTCCAGGACATCTTTGAGAATTTCCTCCTTTCTTATGTCGCTTTTCATTGTGAGCACGGAAAACAGTAGATTCCTTCTGTCAAAGCTATCCTTGAAGACATCGCATTTGACGCCCAGTTGAGCCTGTATGTCCTCTTCAACAGTTCGTGTGGCTGTTGCAGTCAATCCTAAGATTGGTGGGTTATTCAGTTCACTAATTACGCGCTTCAGCCGTAAATAATCGGGTCTGAAGTTATGACCCCAGATAGAAATGCAATGCACCTCGTCAATCGCTATCAGGCTGATGTCGCTGCTCTTCAATACACGCATCAATTTGTCATCCACGAACGTTTCCGGGGCGAGATACAGCATCTTCAATTTTGAGTCCCTCAATTGCTCATACACGCGTTCTTTCGCACTATGGTCGAGTGTGGAATTGATATACGCCACATCAAGCACGCCTCTCTTCTTCAGCCCGTCCACCTGGTCCTTCATCAGTGCGATTAACGGACTTACAACAACAGTCAAGCCATCAAATATCAATGCGGGTATTTGAAAGCATAGCGATTTACCGGCGCCCGTGGGTAGAATGGCGAGTGTGTTCCGTCCTGCTAAGACATTCTCTATTATTTCCCCTTGCCGTGAACGAAATGAGGGATAGCCGAAGACGGTCTTTAATATCCCCAGGGGGTCTCTCGGGATGCTGGCATCCATTTTTGTCTCCTCTATCGTGCTTATTT
>JAGGRS010000189.1 GCA_021159475.1 Candidatus Methanophagales archaeon | reverse complement strand
TTACACTTGCTTCTTTCCCTATCAGCTTCTGGTCAAGGTCATAGCCCGCGGAATCAAGATGGCTATGCCTCGCACCCACAAGATTGTTCACATAACATGCAATTCCAGTGTGATATTCCGGCATCTCGTTACCGCCAAATGCAAGTGCGTAATCCTGACCGCCATACACGCCCGAGGCATACTCAACACCCCTCGCTATTGCGCGATAGAACTCGTTCGGCATCCTCACAATCCTCTCTATCGCTTCATAATAGGCTTTGACATCACCCCAGCGTAACTCAATACCATCAGTATCCTCCTTCGTTATTAACCCACGTGCATACGCCTCCGTTGCCCATGCCAAGGTCACGCCCGTGCTTATCGCATCCAGACCGAAACTGTCAACGAGATTATTCAATCGCAGGTAATCCTCCCCATGTTCGATACCAAGCATGAATCCGAGCGAATATATCGTCTCATTATCGTATGGTATGGTCGTGGTCTTGAAATAATAGCCGGGCTCGTAGAGTTCGCGCAGTGATGCCAGGTGTATACAGCCGACAGGACAGTGAGCGCAGGATACGCGTCGTGCGAGTAACTTCTGTGCGAAGTTCTCACCCGATAATTCCCGCGCTAAGCTCTCTGGAGGTCGCCCCGATGCCAGATTCTTGTATGCCAGCCCGCCGATTTTCGCCAGGCTGTAAATCTTACCCGGAGTGCCCAGATCATGGTATTTCTCCATTGCATCGGTCTTTACCACCTTATCCTGTATCTCATCGTATATCTCCTTATAGGCTCTTCTGTCCGGTATCTCAACACTCTTGTCCGCGGATACAACAATTGCCTTCAATCGTTTCGAGCCCATCACTGCACCCAGCCCGAGCCGTCCAAAATGACGATAGGTCTCACAGACCGCGCAGGCATACCTCACAAGACGCTCTCCCGCCTGTCCTATTCGTATTATCGTTCTCATACCCGCACCGGGCTCCACTTCCCTTAATATCCGCCCCACCGTCACCGATTCCACGCCCCAGATAGAGGAAGCATCCTTGAATCGCACTCTATCGCCATGTATCGCCAGATAGAGAGGAATATCACTTGCTCCTCTAATAACAATTGCGCCGAAGCCCGCGAGTTTGATGGCTGCGGCACTACGACCACCGCAGTGGCTCTCCCCTAAATTCGATGTCAGTGGCGACTTGAACATCGCTACGGTCTTTGATGCAGCGGGATACAGGGCAGATATGCTACCAACCGCGAATATTATCGGATTGGACGGACTTAAAGGGTCCACACCCTTAGGACACTCCTCCTCCAGAAGCTTTATCGCAACACCCGAGCCACCGATATAAGCATCGAACAGATCGGCTCTATTCTCTATGCTTATGTCCTTCTTACTCAGGTCTATATACAGAACCCGATTTATCTCTTCTGCTTTCATTCGTATCTTATCGCTTTGAAATCCGCTCAATGCTTAATAATGCTCATCCCGAGTGCCGAGAACATCGTCCTGAACGCATCCAGCCAGTAACCGAACAAACCACCGAGGAAGAGACCTATCTCCCTTGCCTTTAGATCACCAGGTATGGGCGCTCTACCTGATATGATTGGTAATAACAGGAACAATGCAATCACCACCAATACTATTATCGTCCCTATCCTCATTTCTCTCCTACACCCCCACACAATTAGATAAGCAATAAACGGTAAGTTTTTATTCAATATAAAAAGTTATGTGATACTGGTATTGTAGATATAAATAGAATGCTTTTATAAAACAGATACAGTTGAGGCTCATACCGAAATAAAGCTTTACCAACGAGATAGAGATAGAGAGATGAAGAAGAGCAGCGATATGGAGATAGACGTGCAGGTGATGGTTGGTAGTAATGTAATCATCACATTTGGCAGGGTGGACATCGAATTGACAAGGGAGCAGGCGGAGAGATTAAAGGAACTTCTTGTAAACGCCCTTGAGCGGGGTGAGCGTGATCTTCTCCCCCACGGGGTCAACGAAAGCGAGTAGAGTCCTCTCGGTGAATAAGAAGAAGTCATCACCACATTTCTCCCTTATCTTCTCCATGCTCTTCGAGTCGAAATAAATCCTCTTGCCCCTTTCCTCGCCCGCACGCTGCACAGAAGCTATAAGCTCAATAACATCTCCCTCGTCCGGCTCTTCCCCACGCTCGTCATCCGCCATTTTATCTCCTTCCGTTGATATTGAGATTGCACTTTTTATAAATCATGTTTCATGATGAAATGCGTGGATGAGCGTTTTGCAATTCAATGGCGGAAGAATTTATTAAGATACAAATAAAAAGAATATAAAGAAGGAGCAATGACCACTTTCTCCTCTTATTCGCCACCTCCGTTCTTAGAGCGGTATCTGAAAGATTCGTTAGATCTCCCCGATTTCCATTCATTGGCTTCATTGCTGGGGATAGAGGAGAGAGAAGCGGAGAGGGTGGTGATAAAGTATAAGGAAAGAGAAGCGGGCTGCAGGCTCAGGGACCTGTTCTGCACGAAGGAGGCGAGGGAATTGAGACGTGAGATTCTGGAGATGTTATCGCTCTATGCAGTAACTCGAATCGGTCGAGAGATGATTCTCACACTCATACCCACGCGGGACAGGGAGGAACTGCAGAGACGGTTCAGCGATGTGCGGGCAGGTATGGAATTGGTGCAATTACTGGGCGTTAAGAATGTGGAGAGAGTGCGGGAAATGCTATCAAAAGCGGATATAAAGGGTATTAGCGCCTCTAAAGCCAAAGCACCCGTAGTCGCCATTCAGGATAGAGAGATAGAGCAGTTGATAAGAGCCAACTATGGCGATTTTGTGACTGTGGAATTCCTGGATTCTGCGGAGAAAGCGGAAGAGCTCGTGAATAGAACGAATAAGGTCTTACTGATCAGTGAGCACGAACAAGAATACGATGAACCGGGCATCATAACGAGACGTGTTGATGAGTTATCAGAGCCATGTGAGATATACCCGGAGTTCGTGGTCATGACCTATGTAGCGAAGAAGAGTGCGATAGAGGCACTGATAGGCATTCTTGAGCAGTTTGAGGCTATCAGAAACTCAGAACTATTCAAAGATGTCTCTATTGCCGATTTAAAAGCCGTATTATCGCTTATCAGTGTTAGTGAAGCAGAGCATGAAGAAGAGGGGCGCGAGAGCTTCGATGAGGTGATATTGAGATATGAGGGGGAGATAAACAGGGAAGCCACACGGATAATGAAAACGGGCGGTGGAGCAGCCGAATTCCGAGCTTATCTGGATGATATTCTGTTGCAGATGGCAGATGAGCTGATGCTCAAGGGTGAGGATAGAATAACGCTCCGTGAGAGTGCTATGGAATCTGGGGAGCTACCATTTGAATTCAGCAGGGAGGAGATAGCGAGCCTGCGCCTGAAGTATGACAGGGTGATAGCAGAGAGGACTTATCACAGGATGAGAGAGCTTGCGAAGCAGCTGGAGCAGCACAGGGAAGTGGTGACGGAAGGTATCAAAAAGCTATTTTACCTCGATTTCTTGCTCGCTACCGCGCTGTTCGCTCACGGCTTTGAGTTGAATCTCCCGGAGCTTGTAGATGGCGGTCTGGGAGTGGAGATGGGTAAGAACATATTTCTGAAGGCGGAGGAGATAAGAGGTGGCGAGAAGGTGGTTCCGGTATCCTACTCCGTGGGCGATGTGAAATTGAGCATCTTCGGCGCTACACCACACCCGGTAGCCATCCTCACGGGTGCCAATAGTGGCGGTAAGACATGTCTGCTCAATATGCTCGCAACCTCCGTTATACTCACCGAGCTGGGTCTGCCCGTGCCTGGGGAGAGGGCGGAGATACCACTGCTGCCCCTTTATCTGTACAGGAGGAAGGCGATAAAGAAGACGGGGTCTTTTGAATATTCAATGAGGGCATTGAGCAGGATATTCATGCGAGAGGGCGGGAAAGTGATATTGATAGATGAACTGGAAGCGCTGACCGAACCGGGAGCGATGGGGCGTATAATGGCTTCAATCCTGAATAACCTGCCCGAAGGCACTCTCGGTGTGGTGATAACGCATCTGATCCATGAGATACTGCCACATATAAGTATGGCGAAGATTCGTGTGGATGGTATAGAATCGGAAGGACTGGATGCCTCGGGTAACATCATCGTGGAGCGCCAGCCGATGTTCAATCATATCGGCTCGAGCACGCCGGAGCTGGTGATAAAGAAGCTATTGGGGCGGGTAAAGAATGCGGAATTGAAGAGGGTATATGAGGAGATAATAGATGTGCTGGCAAAGGAGCGGGCGGAATTGGCTCAAACAGGAATGAATAAATAAAATGAGGTAGGTGAAGATACCCATGCAATACTATAAAAGCTTGATAATTTTGATACTCATTTCTTTCCTTTTGTTTGGGTTAGAGAGTCGGACTTCATCCGCTTCATCAGGTGTAGAAATATACGCCTTTGACCAGAACCCTGCGGGAAGCGATAAGGGCAATGAATGGGTTACCCTTTACAACCCTACAAATGAAAGCGTGGATATAGGGAACTGGATTTTACAAACCACTCATGACTCAGTTGTAACTGAAACAATCCCAGAAGGAACTATGCTTAACTCCGGTTCCTATTATATTTACTCTTCCCCTTATCAATGGTTAGACAACGAAGATGAATCCATAATCTTAAAGGATTCCGAAGGTAAAGAAGTGGATAGGACGCCGGTATTAAGCGACACAAAAGATGATAACCGTTGTTGGGTGCGCAAGAATTCTGAATGGGTTTTTGAGGTAAAAGAAGAATTTGGGAAGCCTACTACGCCAATGCCCTCCTATACCCCGAAGCCGATAAACACATCAAAGTTTGGTGAATCGGGGATAGTAATAAAGGTGGTGGATGGCGATACCTTTGATGTGGAAGGGATAGGAAGGATAAGGCTCGCTGATGTAAACACGCCTGAGATAGATACCGAAGAAGGTAAAGAAGCGAAGGAATATGTAAAAGGGCTATGCTATGGAAAAAAGGTTTATCTTGATATTGATGACATTCACATCACGGGTAAATATGGCAGGATTGTTGCTGTAGTTTATGTGCCTTACAACGAAACTCACTATGTGAATCTTAACCAATTACTTTTGAAAGAGGGCTATGCAGAGGCAAGGGATTATCCTAATGAGTTCAATCCTGATGAATGGATAAGAAGTCCTTTGGAATACATTGCTTTAACACCAACACCTTCACCTGCTTTAACACCAGCACCCACCCTTATACCCTCGCCTTCTCCAGTTTATACACCTTCACCAAGTCCAACACCAACACCCGGCTTTGAATTACTGTTCGCTATAATTGGAGTGTTGACTGCGATATATTTGATCAAGCGAACCGGGTAAAACTCTACCAAATCAATATCGCTTCTCCATTTTTAAGACCGATAAAAGCTTTATGTATCGCTTCTTTTATCTTCTTTGGATCAAGTTGCTCAATTAATTCTGTGATTTTATCCAATTCTCTTTTATCTTCAGGTATCCTCTGGAAAGCACACAACTCATTTAGCTTAGCACTTATAAACCATGCTCCCTGATTGAAAGCTATGGGGTCTATGTTTTCTTCCAGGCAACATTTTGTAATCTTCTTTGGGGTGCACCATCTTTTCCGCAAACCACGTTTGAATATTGTTGTTTCCACACTTTATGGGGTGCACCCCACTCCACTGCTGTTTCAGTCATTTCATTCTCGTAGCGATGTAAGGTGTTCGCCTCGCCAAAAA
>JAGGRS010000052.1 GCA_021159475.1 Candidatus Methanophagales archaeon | reverse complement strand
TTTCTTCCTCGTTTCAAAAAATTTGTTCGGATTTGTCAATACTTCTAACATTTTTACTTCCCTATTCCCTATATAGGCTGTCCAACAATTACAAACAGCCAATAATAGATGTTAGATGATAAGATAATATTTATTGCATAGATATAAATATAAAGAAGAAAAGAGGAAGGACGAATCAAGAGCTATCTATTCCCGTATCTATCTATGGTGGCATGGGCATGAGACTAAAAGCCACGAATAGCGTGGAGAATAGAATCGCGACCATATTCATCGCCTTGATGAGTGGGTTGATCGCGGGTCCCGCGGTATCCTTGAATGGGTCACCAACGGTATCGCCAATTACTGCCGCTTTGTGCGCATCGCTGCCCTTTCCACCCAGATAGCCATCCTCTATCATCTTCTTCGCATTGTCCCATGCCGCACCACCATTTGCCATCATCAATGCCAGCACCAGTCCCGAGACAATAACGCCAATTAATAGCCCCCCAAGTGCAATCGGACTGAATAACCCAACAGCTATTGGAACAACAACCGCGATCATTCCAGGCACTATCATCTCCTTCAGCGCGGCTGCAGTCACTATCTCAACGCATTTACCATACTCGGGTTTCGCTTCTCCCTCCATGATGCCCGGTATCTCCCTGAACTGCCGTCTTACCTCCTCCACTATCTTGAATGCACCCCTGCCCACTGCCCGCATCATGACCGCGCTGAAGATGAAAGGAAGAAGCCCACCGAGCAGTAGTCCAACGAGCACGAGAGGATTGAAGAGGCTGAAACTCGCTGCTGGCAGGTTCACCTTGTGCAGATAATCGGAGAATAGCGCGAGCGCGGCAATTGCCGCTGAAGCGATTGCGTAACCCTTGGTCACCGCCTTCGTGGTATTACCGACAGCATCGAGCTTATCTGTTCGCTCTCTGACCTGTGCGGGCAAATCCGCCATCTCCGCTATACCGCCCGCATTGTCTGTTATGGGTCCATAGGAGTCCAGAGCAATGATGATTCCGGTGGTAGAGAGCATAGCCACCGCAGTTATCGCGATACCATACAGTCCGGCGAGGCTATCGCCACTCAGATACAGAGGTATGAAATAAGCAGCCAGTATGCTACCAGAGATAATTACCACCGGTAAGCCAGTGGAGAGCATCCCCATAGCCAGCCCGGTAATCAGGTTTGTTCCCGCGCCGGTCTTGCTCGCTTCCGCAATCGCTCGTACAGGTGCATGTATCTGTGTGAAATATTCGGTCACAATGACCATGAGCGCCATTGCTATTAGCCCGATCACCGCGGACAGGTATATCGCGATTGCAGGTGCATCAGTGCCAATCAATACCGCGGTTACGGGATAGAACATCACCATACTGAGCACTGCGGCAGTAGCGACGCCCCTGTATAATGCGGGCATGATCCGCTCACTCCTGCCCATTCGCACTGCGAATATCGCGATTATGGAAGCGAGGATGGCGACAGCGCCAAGAATGAGAGGATACTCAATCAGAGCGAAATTAGAAGTGATATTCGGGAAGATAGCTTTTGCCATGCCTCGTTTCGTTATCAAACCCCCAATCAGCATTGCTGCTATTGCTGTTACCACGTAAGTCTCAAACAGATCGGCACCCATGCCCGCACAGTCACCCACGTTGTCACCCACATTATCGGCAATGACAGCGGCATTTCGCGGGTCGTCCTCCGGTATCCCCGCTTCTACCTTACCTACCAGATCAGCGCCTACATCCGCAGCCTTCGTATATATCCCGCCACCTATCCGTGCAAATAGAGAGATCAGTGATGCTCCGAATCCATAGCCCACAATGAGGTCCACTGCTCGTGGATTCGCACCATAGATGATGTAGAGAGCAGCAGTCCCGAGCAAAGCGAGTCCAACAACCGATAGACCCGTCACGGCACCACCCCTGAATGCAACTGTAAGCGCCTTACGCAGCCCCGATTCCGCCGCCTTGGCAACCCGGACATTACCGCGTGTTGAGACAAACATACCAACATAACCAGCGGCAGCGGAACAAGCAGCGCCTGCCATGAAAGCAATTGCCACACGCCCGGAATCGGAAGCACCATGAGGAAATGCGTGCGATAAAGCAACGAACAAAACGACTGCGATTACAACCGCAACAACTGCAATGGTCCTATACTGACGGTTGAGATACGCAGAAGCGCCTTCCTGGATGGCGTTAGAGATAGCATTCATCTCCTCACTGCCCGATTCCTGCCTGAGCGTATAAATAGCGAATATCGCTGCGAATGCAAGACTTATCAGCCCCGCCAGTGGCGCTAACCAGAGTAGCTCCATCTTAATCACCAATCCATATATCCGGTAGTAGTAATATATAAATATTGCTTAATATCTGATTGTAGTAGTGACCAGCTGGGAAGATCAGTTATTTATGCCCCTCCACACGACTTCCACCTCGTCAGGTCTGAAATTCGGCTTCACCGCCGATTCCCGCAGTTCTATCGTCTGTCCGGACTTGAATTGAAGCAGTCCGAGATAAGCAATCATAGCACCGTTATCACGTAGATAGCGCGCTTCGGGCACGGAGAATCGCGCACCGCGGTCATGGCACATCGTCCGTAGCATCTGCTGCAATCGCCGATTCGCTCCCACTCCTCCCGCCAAAAGCAACTCTTCTTTACCGCAATATGCCATTGCGCGCTCTGTCACCTCTGTAAGCATAGCAAAGGCGGTCTCCTGGAATGAATAGCATACCGCTTCCCTATCGTGCCCGGCATCCAGTGCATCCTTAGCGGCGGTGGTCAGCCCGGAGAATGAGAAATCCATACCCTTCACCACATACGGTAAGTGAATATATTCTCTGGCTCGGGACGCCAGTTCTTCTATCTTCGGACCTCCTGGATGGCTCAGACCCATGTAGCGTGCGAATTTATCCAGCGCATTACCTATACCAATATCCAGTGTCTCGCCCAGGATGCGGTAACGCCCCGCGTAATATGTGAGAACCTGAGAGTTCGCTCCACTTACATACAGCACCACAGGGTCTCTCACACCACAGCGCCATCTACCTATTTCTATATGTGCGATACAGTGGTTGACGCCGATAAGAGGCTTTTTTAATGTCAGTGCCAGAGCCCTTGCCGCCGTCGCTACCGTCCTCAGGCAGGGACCCATGCCCGGACCCTGAGAGAATGCCACACCATCTATATCAGAGATGGAGAATCCCTTTTCTTTCGCACCCTCTATCACTTCCGATACCACACGTTTGAGCTCGGATGCGTGATGCTGTGCCGCTTCCCTTGGATGGATACCGCCATGCGCGGGCTTGTATGCCGATTCCGTTTCGTATATCACTCTATCATCGGTTACCAGTGCAGCACTGAGGTTCCATGCTGTCCCTTCAAGTCCCAGAATGACCACCATTTCTTAATACTTCCTTTACCATAATACCTTAATACAGCCGCATTTATTATTTAACATGGTGGAGATAAAGCCATTCAGAGCGACGATATTGAACCCGGAATTGGCAAATCGAGACGAGCTCATTTGCCCGGTCTATGACACCATTGACGACGCTCAATACAGGAGATATTCACTCAGGAGGGACAATGTCATCCACTTCACCACCAGGCGTAGGGGTATGAGCGAGCACGAATTTGTGCGTTATGCACGTGCGAATTTAGAGCGTATGTTCAATGAGGGAATCCTGATAGAGTGTGAGAAGCCCGCGTTATACATCTACGGAATCAGTTATAAACTCTCGAGCGAGCTCATGAACCAGATTCCAGAGGAGAATAGAAGAGAGACTTACTTCGCCTCCGGACTCGTGGCACTGGTGAAGCTTGAGAAATTGAATGACCATCTTATATTCGGGCATGAGAACACCTTCGAATCCAATACAGACGAGCGATACCGGCTGATGAAGGGATGTGGCATGAATTTCGCACCCGTAGTTGCAGCTTATAAGATGCCACACCATGAGATAAACCGTATCTTTGAACATTACATAGGCTCTTCAACGCCAATGTCAGTGCCAGAAGAGCCAGTGGAGAAGAAGCCACTTGTGGATGTCTCACTGAATGGCAGCCGGCACCTACTCTGGGCGCTCTCAGATGAAGGACTCATAGAAGAGATTCAGCAGTTGATGCTCGACCGTAAGATAATGATTCTGGATGGGCATCACCGGTATACCGCCTCTTACTGGCTGAGTAAGTGTGGGGGTGGGGGGTCTGCATATACACTGATGATGCTCCTTGAAGCTGACGATAATGCGCTCTTATTGCTGCCCTGGCACCGGTGTTTGAGGAGATGCCACATGCATACACTGTGGGAGCAGATAAAATCGAATTTCTACGTTGAACCCTGTGGTCGTGACGAGATCTACGCAAAGCTTCGTGAATGTAATGATGGCGATTTTGATGTCAGGGTATGCATGTATGACCGTGAGAATTTCTATCTGCTGCGTGCTGACGAGCGAAAGATAAGGGCTCTATCAGAGAGGAGGGGCGAACGAGTCGGACTGGATGTAATAAGCCTGCATGAATGGCTCATTGAGCCTGCACTTGGAGGCGAGCCAGCGGAGGAGCTTATCTTCACTGCCAGTCCAGGAGAAGCGATAGAGGGAGTGAATAATGGCACTTTCAGAGTTGCTTTCTTCCTGAAACCGCCGAAGATGGCGGATGTTGAATATAAAGCGATGGTGGAGAAGAAGGAATTGCCTCAAAAATCCACACTCTTCCTGCCGAAAGTGGCGGAGGGCGTTGTGATGCGGAGGTTTCAGCGAGATTGAAGATACAAATCGCGATTCAAAAAAGGGATTAAGGCAACTATTAACCCATCAATGTAATACTGTTTCCTGTCCATAACACCTCTGGTGAAATATCCGATTGCACCCTGTTTCTGCTTCGTGCACGTCTCGCCCGTCAGGTCGTCCATCACGTCACCGAGTTCTATACCCCTCAGAAGCTGTTCGGTTATAGAGGATGGTAATTCAAAGAAGGGTGTGCAGCCATAGCTTTTCATGCCACGCTCGTCCATGATACACATCACACCGAATACAAACCACCTGCTGAACAGTTCTATTATTCCACCCTCAATACCCACAAAGAAGTTCGCATTTAATTGCTCCTCTTCGTTACGCGCTCTCAATTCTAAAGCCCGGTTCTCAGCACCCTTGAATGTCTCATCGCCCACCGGCTGGCTGGATACTTTGCTATCCACGGCTATACCTGCTACTTCCACTTCATTGAAGAATATAGAAAACGCTTCCTTTGCTGCTTTCAGTTTCACGGGGTTACGAGACCCTACTAAAACCTTCACCATGATAAAAAGAATAGGGGGATATAGAATAATAAATAGTCAGAGGAGAGAGGATATATGACCAATCGTAGTGGATGGACCATAGCCATCGCAGCAATATGCGTATTCAGCACACAATTTGGTGTTACCGTGATTGCGACGCCGCTTGCATGGTGGGTGGTTGAGAAATTTGAGACCACGTGGTTTGTATCTTCACTGATATTCGCAGCATTTACAATTGCAAGCACACCACTTGAGATCCCGGGTGGGATACTATCAGATAAAATAGGCAGGAAACCGCTGATTGTTGGTGGACTCCTGCTTTATGCAGGTGCATCGGCGCTATTTCCATTCTCTCACGCGGCTTCTGACCTGATATTTGCGCGACTGTTGCAGGGTGCAGGTGCTGGCTTGTTCTTCCCCGCTATCACTGCTCTTATCACAGAGATGACGAGTTATAAGGATAGAGGGTATGCAA
>JAGGRS010000082.1 GCA_021159475.1 Candidatus Methanophagales archaeon | reverse complement strand
TATCGCATAGCACATCTCTTCGGCTGTGACGCTATCACCTCGTCCATATAGCAGTCCTCACACAGCTTCATCCCTTTGAACTCATAGACATCGCCAGAGATGGTCTTACCACATCTGTCACATCTTACCTCTTCCTTATTGCCCATCTCCTATCAATATGTTAATGAATTACACCTATTTATAGTGGGGGAGCTAACTTGGTCCGGATAGCACTTGCACAGGTGAATCCCACCGTCGGTGACATAGATGGGAACACGGCAAAAATAATAGAATATATCAAAGAAGCACGTGATAAGGGTGTGGATTTGGTGGTATTCCCCGAACTGGTGATTACCGGATACCCACCAAAGGATTTATTATTGAAGCCCTCATTCATTGATGCAAATAGGAGAGCATTAGCGCGAATAATGTGCGAAACTGCTGATATTGCGGTTATTATCGGTTTTGTTGACCACTCTAATGCCCCCTTCGTAAGCAATGTCTACGATATATCTGCTTTACCAAAGAGGACACTCTACAATTCCGCCGCACTGCTCCACGATGGGAGACTGATAGGCATACAGCACAAGATGCACCTCCCGAACTACGATGTCTTCGACGAGAAGAGATATTTCAAGCCCGGAACCGAGAACCGCGTATTCAATCTGGGCAAGCTCAAGCTTGGCATAAATATACGTGAGGACATCTGGGTGGGTGGGCATGGACCCACGGAGAAGCAGGTGGAACTCGGTGCTGAACTCATTGTGAACATCTCCGCATCGCCCTTCTATGCGGGCAAGAGCAGACTGAGGAGGGAACTGATAGCAATGCGAGCGCAGGCAAATAAGGTTCCTATTGCATACGTGAATTTGGTCGGCGGTCAGGATGAACTGGTATTTGATGGCAGGAGCTGTGTATTTGATGCCCGAGGTGCGTTAATTGCAGAAGGGGAGCAATTTGAGGAGTGCCTTGTCATATCCACCATTGATGGCGCCCCGATAGCGCCTCCTGATGAAGCCGATAGGGCAGAGATGAGAAAGAACGAAGAGATAGAAGAGATTTTTAATGCCTTACTGCTGGGTATAAGGGACTATGTCCGGAAGAACGGCTTCACAAAGGTTGTCATCGGGCTAAGCGGTGGCATAGATTCCGCCCTTACTGCCGCTCTGGCAACAGAGGCTCTGGGTGCGCATAACGTCGTTGGGGTAGCGATGCCCAGTGCAATCACTTCCTCAAGCAGTATAGAGGATGCGAAGAGATTGGCTGCGAACCTTGGTATAGAGTTCAAGGTTATTCCCATCGTTGAGGCGGTGGATGCATATACGAGGATGCTATCCGAGGAGTTCAAAGATACCGCGCCCGATGTGACTGAGGAGAATATCCAGGCGAGGATTCGCGGAAATATCCTGATGGCGCTCTCGAACAAGTTTGGATACCTCGTCCTCTCCACCGGTAACAAATCAGAACTCGCAGTTGGCTATTGCACGCTTTATGGCGATATGAGTGGCGGTCTGGCTGCTATCTCGGATGTGCCCAAGACCATGGTGTATAAGCTTGCGGCGTATTATAACAAACTCAAAGGAGCGGAGGTTATCCCGCATAGCATCATAACTAAAGCGCCTTCAGCGGAATTGCGGGCTGGGCAGAAGGATACCGATTCGCTACCGCCCTACGAGGTGCTCGACCCGATATTGCACGCATATATAGAAGAGAACAGGAGCAAAGAGGAGATAATCGCGATGGGGTTCGATGCAGAGGTGGTCAGTGAGGTTATATGGAAGGTGGACCATAACGAATACAAGCGTCAGCAGGCGCCGATAGGGATAAAGATAACGCCAAAAGCCTTCGGCACGGGCAGGCGAATGCCTATCACGAACCGATATAATGGTTAATGTTACTAAGAACGTTTAGCCAGTTCCTTCTCTATTATTCGCCTCGCCTCCACTTCAAACTTCCGCTTAACAACCCCTTTATTGGTTATTATACCGATAAATGGGCATTTCGCCGGTCTTGCCTTATTCTCCGGACACACGCCCAATGTGAATCCACGACACCATATCCTCGCGAATATGACGGGATACTCACGTGCACATATCTTATACATACGCATTGCGAGTTCTCTCATCTCCGGCGATGCGCGCACGCAAAGGCGGAGCATGAAGAAGTTGATCAGGCTGCGAACGTTCATCGTAACCACGTAATGAGTGTGCAAAGCCATTGGCAATACATATCTCGCCTCCTCTCTACCGATTCCGAGCCCTCGCAGCCGAACGTATGCCTCCTCAGCATGGGACATCGCTTCCCTGTAAATCCTCATCGCTTCATCATCGCCCTTCAGTCCCTCGGGAATATAATACTCAAAACCCCGCTCTTCATTATATCTCGTGCTCCTCGCGGTATGCGATGCGATTCTGTGCTCTAACAGCTCTCTACTGAGTGCCACACTTATACCCGCGATATCGAATGTGAAGCAGATGTGTTCAAGCACTGAGGAATAATCATTATCGGTAATCAGCTTTACTATCGCTTCTGTATCGCGCATTGAAGACAAACCGCTTACTCGCGCCGCATTCGCAACCAGAGCCAGCCCCTCTTCTGTCACCCTCAGCAATTTCACTTCCATTGCTATTGTAAATGACGAACGGTGGAGAATAAAAGAGAATATGGGACCGCCGAGATTCGAACTCGGGACAACTCGGTCTTCAGCCGAGCGCTCTCCCGGACTGAGCTACGGTCCCTCATCCTTTATCTCTTACTCTTATTATGATTTTTTATCTGGCATCATAAAAAACTTTCTTCATGGGATGATGAGAGAAGAGCACGAGATAAGAGAGGCTATTGATTTCGTGGTCGCGAGGGGAGCGAGATATGCGGACATCCGCATTGAGCGGAGTTACGCGACAGTTATAGAGGTGCAGGATGGCGTATTTCGTGAGATGAGCTATGGTATTGACCACGGGATGGGCGTTCGTGTGCTGTATGGCAACTCCTGGGGTTTCGCTTCCTCTAATGAATCATCAAAGCCTGGACTTAGAGTTAGAGAGACATTTGAGGATGCCCTCAGGATTGCCCGCGCATTGGCACTGTCGTCCCACGAATCCGAATCAGAGGCGATAAAGCTGGCGGAAGCACCCTCAATAACCGACCATTTCAGGCTGAACCCGAAGATAAACCCCGCCGATGTGAGCATTGAAGAGAAGAAGCGCATGATAAAGGATGCGTATAGAGCAGCGAAGGAATATTCGCCACTCATAAAGAGTGTTTCCTTATCATATCTCGATGGTTACGAGGAGCGAGTGTATGCGAATTCGGATGGAAGCTACATAGAGGAAGTGGCACCAGCGGTTTTCATGCGCGTGTATACAGTTGCGAAGCGCGGAAATGTCTTGCAGGAGGGCAGGGAGAGTATCGGCGCAGTGGGTGGCTTTGAGGTGATAAAAGCAGAGAATCCCGAACTTATGAGCGTAAAAGCTGCCGATAAAGCAGTCCGACTGCTCGATGCCGAACTGCCGCCCGCCGGTATGTTCTATGTGATTATGGACCCGAAACTCACGGGTGTATTCATGCATGAAGCGCTCGGGCATGCTGCGGAGGCAGACCATGTGCTCTGTGGCGAGTCTATATTGAGTGACAAACTGGGCGAGGAGATAGCATATCAGGGGCTGACGGTCGCGGACGACCCGACCATCGAGAACTCGCATGGCTATTACAGGTATGATGACGAGGGCATTCGTGCAAGGCGAACGGAAATGATAAAAGAGGGCGTACTCGTATCCTTCCTGCATACACGCGAGACCGCGGGTAGATTCAACGCGGAACCGACCTCAAATGCACGTGCATCTAATTATTCTGAACTGCCACTGGTGAGAATGAGCAATACAGTCATTGAGCCTGGGGATAGCGATTTTGAAGAGATGCGTGAGGATATCTCTTATGGTATCTATGCGAAGGGCATGCGTGGCGGTCAGGTGGACACAGTAAGGGGTGAATTCCAGTTCAGTGCGGAGGAGGCGTTCCTGATAGAGAGGGGCGAACTCACAAAGAGATTGAAGAACGTATCGCTCTCGGGGCGGACGCTGGATGTACTGAAGGGCATAGACGCGGTGGGTAAGATAAAGAGCAGGGGTTCAATCGGATTCTGTGGCAAAGCGGGTCAGGAGGTCCCGGTCTCTGAATACGCGCCACACATACGTGTAAAGGAGCTTATGGTGGGTGGTGCTGGCACTGGCACTATGCCTTCTCCTTCACATAGATGACATCGCCCTCTTTTAACTTACCAAGACGTTCCATCGTGGAAGCTGTGAGGGGCGAGAATGCGAGCACGAGGTTGGCGCCGTCGAAGCTCTCACCTGTTGGTCCATACTTATCACTCTCACTCAACCGAATACCCATGAGTCCCCTGTTCGACCTTGACATATTTGTAACGCCCAGAACACCCTTCTCTACTTTCTCCTTCGGTATATTCTCAGGCACCAGTGTCCCCGCTTCTTCTGCATTGCCCTCAAACAGGACCATTGAACCCGGAATGGTGAAATAGACCTTCAAATGCCCTATTGGACGATTGATCAACCCTGTAAGCTTCTTGAAATACCACACCGTCTTCGGCGCCTTATCGTAAAACAGCTCCACTTCATATACATCCTCTGCATCTACACCAACCGTTCTCACCGTGCCCCTGTCAATAATCTCCATCGTCAGCTCGGGCTTCTGGTCCACAACAATCGCGTCATCACTGGTATTCCCCTCTCTGACCTGCTCAATATCCTCATGTGCGAAGAACTCTTCCGCTTCTCTCTGCGTCTTACCCACCATCATCATCCACTTCGGCTCGGTCTTTATAAGTATCGTATCGCCCTGATGCGCATATTCTATCAATTCCCCGCCCTGCACTATCTCGCCGAATACATTATGTGAGGGGTTTGGCAACCTGCTATCCTTATATAAAAATACCTTCCCACGCTCTGTGCCGCTATTTCGCGCTGAGAGATGGTATTTTGACCTGTAAGCGAGGTTCTCAGTGGGTAAACTGAGCCCTTTCAGGCTCTCCGCCGCTACATACGTGTTTGAGAGGTCATCCACGCGGATAACACCACGATAACTGAGTGAGAAGAAATGTTCACTCGACATCGGCGCCTCTTTGAATAGCTTTATCTTCGCGAATGTGAATATCTCCTGCCCATCCTCTATCTCTGTATCCATGTCCGTAGTGACGAATCCAATTCGTTCCGCTTTCGTTACTATCGGGTGTATCCCTTCTATTTTATCACCCTCCGCCAGACCCGTGATGATGCTCCTCCCGCGTGTCAGCCTCCCTATCACAGCATCGGCAGAAGTGCCATAAGCAGCTCTGTGCTCACGCTTACTTATCATGAGATACGTCAAGTTCGGGTCGAATCCGCCAAATCCGAGGAAGACATCCCATTTCTTATAGCTCTGCTCGGCTCTTTCCACACTTAAATCCGTCTTTATCGGTCCAATAGCAGTTACATCATCGGTCTTCCAGGCTACTACGCCATTGTCAAACCTCTTATAACCGCTGAGAAATAAAGACAGCGCCTCACTCTCACCTTCATCCTCCCTGGTTATTTTTATCCGCGCTTCACCATGCCCCGTATTCACTGCAAACTCATTCTTCAACTCCCGCTCTCCCTTCTCCGAGACCACCGCTATTATACAACCCCGCTGGTATAACCCCTTCAGTTCCTCTATTATGCCTCCCAGTGTCTTACTTTTAACCTCCTGCGGTTCACCATTGAATTTGATTTTCATAGTGTATATTTTGAACTCCGGTTTTTAAAAGTTTTTTCTTTTTTCATCCCGGGGCGAGCCTGTAAATCGTTCACACC
>JAGGRS010000070.1 GCA_021159475.1 Candidatus Methanophagales archaeon | reverse complement strand
TATACTCGTGGTTGAGGACGATGCAGAAATGTGCGAGACATTAAGCGACATACTATCGGAAGAAGGCTACGAGGTAGAGACCGTGGGAACGGGCAGGGGGGCTTTAGCCCTCGCAAAGAAAGAAAAGTTCCCTATTTGCTTAATAGACTTGAGGCTCCCGGACATCACCGGGATAGAGGTATTAAAGGGGTTGAAAGCTATCAATCCAGAAACCCATGCTATTATAGTCACCGCGTTTGCATCCAAAGAGACGGCAATAGAAGCTTTGAAAGCCGGTGCATGTTGTTACATCGAGAAACCGCTGAACGTGGAAGAGTTGCTGGCAGCGATTGAACACGCTTCGGCTGAACATCAGTTGCTGGAGGCTAAGAGGAGAGCGGAAGAGGAGTTGAGGAAGAGCGAGGAGAAGTATCGCTCACTCGTGGAGTCTACTGAAGATTCCGTATATCTGGTGGACAGGAACTGCAGGTATCTGTTCATGAACGAGAAATATCTATCAAGGTTGGGGTTGTCGGGAGAAAGAGACAAATTTAAGGGGCGACCATACAGCGACTTTCATTCAGCGGAAGCGACGAGAGAGTTTGCTGAAAAGGTCAACCGCGTATTTGATACCGGCATCTCGCTACAGCACGAATATAAAGATGACGGAGGGAGATGGTATCTTAAGACGCTAAGCCCTGTTAAAGACCCTGAAACAGGCAGGATAATAGCGGTCACGGTGGTTTCAAAGGATATTACCGGGTTGAAGCGCATGGAGGAGGAACTGAAAGAAACGAGGGATTATTTGAATAACATCATTGAGAGTTCCGCAGACACGATTACGGTCGTGGACATGGAAGGGATTGTGCGAGACTGGAATAAGGGTGCGGAGGGCGTCCTGGGTTATCGCGCGGACGAGGTGATAGGGACATCCAACCGGAAATTTTTCGCAGACCCCGAAGAGGCGGACAGGATAATGGAGCGTGTGCGGAGGGAAGGAGCGATAAAGAACTATCGGACAATCGTGTTGCGGAAGGATGGTAAGCCCATTCATATCAGCATGTCCGCGGCGTTGATAAAGGACAAAAATGGCGTCCCGATTGGCACTGTCCGTGTGAGCAGGGATGTAACAAAAGAAGTGGAGCTGGAGGAGCGGATAAAAGCAGAGCGGGACAACCTGAATTTGATATTCGAAAGCATGGTTGACGGCGTGTATATCATTTCAAAGGACTTTAAAATAGAATTCATGAACAGGGTTTTACGGGATGAGTATGGGGACCATGTGGGCGAGATTTGCTATAAGGTATTTCATGAGCGAGAGGAACCCTGCCCGCGGTGTAAACACCATGAGGTGATGAAGGGTAAGACGGTGAGATGGGAGTGGTATTCACAGAGGACAAACAAGACTTATGACCTTATTGAGACTCCTTTGCGTGGTTCTGACGGCACCATATCAAAATTAACGATATTTAGAGACATAACCGACCGAAAAAGGATGGAGGAGGAGTTAAAAGAATCACGTAAGTTCCTCACGACCGTTATTGATAATGTCCCGGATACAATCACCCTCAAGGACCGGCAGTACCGCTTCGTGCTGGTCAATCAGGCATATTGCGACATAACAGGTCGTAAGAAGGAAGAAATAATCGGTGAAAAGTGCTACTGGAAAAGGGATGGGGAGGTATTTAAAACCGGGAAAGTATTAGACATTCCGGAAGTGACCTATACAGATCGCGAGGGTAATAAACATTGTGTATCCGTAAAAAAAGCGCCATTAACTGACGAATCGGGAAAAATAACGCACGTCCTGACGATAAGCCGCGATATCACAGAGCGTAAGCGAGCGGAGGAGGAACGTGTGCAGCTGATAAAGGAGCTTGAAGCAAAGAACGCGGAGATGGAGCGGTTCACCTACACCGTCTCTCACGACCTGAGGTCGCCGCTCGTTACCATCCGGGGTTTTACTGGCATGCTGCGAGAAGATTTAGCGCGGAATGAAAAAGAGAAAGTGGAAGCCGACCTGAAATATATAGAAAACGGAGCTACAAAGATGGAACGCCTGCTGAATGACACGCTTGAACTCTCTCGCATCGGTCGTGTGGCGAATCCGCCGGAGGACGTGCCGTTTGGCGAACTTGTTCGGGAAGCCCTGGAAGAGACCTCAGCAAAGATAAAATCGAGCGGGGTCGAAGTAGCGGTGGCAGATGACTTACCGACTGTTCATGTGGACCGGATGAGGATAGTGGAGGTGCTGGTGAACCTGATTGAGAACAGCATAAATTACATGGGTGAGCAGCCACATCCGAAGATAGAGATTGGCTATCGCGCGGATGAGGGTGAAATCGTGTTTTTCGTCCGTGATAACGGAATAGGAATAGAGCCGAGCCAGCACGAGAAGG
This sequence comes from Candidatus Methanophagales archaeon, assembly GCA_021159475.1. Classification (GTDB taxonomy): domain Archaea; phylum Halobacteriota; class Syntropharchaeia; order Alkanophagales; family Methanospirareceae; genus G60ANME1. The sequence goes on along the minus strand of JAGGRS010000070.1, from coordinate 3,475 downwards.
TGTTCGAGCTTTTCTATAAGGTGGACAGGAGCACCAAGGGAACGGGTGCCGGGCTCGCCATCGTGAAACGAATAATTGAGGTGCACGGTGGTCGTGTATGGATAGAATCGGAGAAGGGGAAAGGATGCACGGTCTGTTTTACACTGCCGGTTGTGTAGTATGTAAGTTGAGCCATATTTTTATAAGATATAGGATAAAAAATTGGCAATAATGATAAAGAAAATTGTAGCAATCCGAAAATATTTATATGAAAAAGGGAAAAAACAAGAATAAATGAGAGGCAATCCGGCAGTAATCCTGCTCGTTGAAGATAACGAGGCACATGCAATGCTTACAATGCGCGCCCTTGAAGATGCAAAGGTTGCGAATGAGATTCATTGGGTAGTTGATGGTGAAGAAGCAGTGAATTATCTCTTCCACCGTGGCAAATACGCAGATAAGAAAAAAAGTCCTCGACCTGATTTAATCCTTCTCGACCTGCGACTGCCCAAACTCGATGGGCACGAAGTGCTCCGGATAATAAAAAATTCTGACGATTTGAAGCATATACCGGTGGTGGTGCTTACCACTTCTAAAAGGGAAGGTGATATGGCAAAGGCATACAATAATTATGTTAACAGTTACCTTGTAAAACCCATAGATTTCGGTGAGTTCACAGAAATGATACGAGAATTGGGTTTTTACTGGCTTATCTGGAACAGGCATCCCTATAAGGATAAGGGAGAGAATTGCTCAATTTAAGCAATATTGTTATGATAGGAAAGTTTATATAATCCCTCGACTAACCTACTATTGTGTATTAAAATGGAAGTGGCATCTAAAACTATTTTGTTGATTGAGGATGAAGAAGCACATGCTGAATTTGTCCGCAGGGCGTTCGAGGGAACCGGCTCTAAATGGGAGATTCATCACGTGGTAAGCATAAAAGAGGCATTAAAATGGCTGGACGGGAATAAAAGTAACCCGCCCTCTGTCATCATTGCCGACTACCTCCTCCCGGATGGCACGGGGTTGGAGATTACTAAAGGAGCGACAAGCCCGGAGGAGGTGGGTATCCCGCTTATCATCCTGACAGCACATGGCTCAGAACGACTGGCAGTTCGCTCCCTTAAATCCGGTGCCATGGATTACGTAGTGAAGACTGCTGAAGGATTGCAAGAACTACCCTGGACTGTTGAGCGTGTGTTACGTGAATGGGAGCATATCAGGGAGCGGCGGAGGGCGGAGAAGGAGTTAAAGCGGTATGTGAAGGAGCTGGAACGAGCGAACCGCGACCTGGACGATTTCACTTCCACGGTATCGCACGACTTGCGAGCGCCCTTACGCTCCATTCAGGCTTTTATCACGCTCCTTATGGAGGATTATGCCGATGTGCTCGACGAGACAGGGCGTGGATATTTGGAGAGGGTGAAAGAAGCTGCGGAACGAATGAACAGGCAAATTGAAGACCTCCTTATATTGAGTCGCGTGGGGCGGAAATTCGTTGAGGTAGAAACGGTAGACCTGAACGAGCTGCTGGAGGAGATAAAAGAGGATTTAAGTGCGCGAATCGCAGAGCGAAAAGGCGAAGTAGTTGTTGCGGGGAAGCTACCCATTATTTCCACACAGCGCGTCTGGATGAAAGAACTGCTCACAAATCTTATTGATAACGGATTGAAGTTCAATCGAGCAGAGAAGCCGATGGTAGAGGTTAGCTGTGAAGAGCGCGAGAAGGCTTATCTGTTCAAGGTGAGAGATAACGGTATCGGCATAGAGGAGGAACATCTGGACAGCATCTTCAAAGTCTTTGAGAGGCTGCATCCTGCGTCCGAATACGAGGGCACCGGAGCGGGTCTGGCAATCTGCAAGAGGATAGTGGAAGAACTTGGTGGCTCTATATGGGTGGAGAGCAAGCCAGGCGAAGGGAGCACGTTCTTCTTCTCCATACCCAGGGAATCACAGTGCACATCATAGAAAAGGAGTGAGTTTTAGCTGATGATAGCCCTCAGTTGGGGATGGCGAGATATTATAGATGACCGTATGGGGCTTAACGCCGTAAAAGTTAAGTGTGCCATTGATAGGGATGAAGCGGAGATGAACATCAGCGAGCTCGCGTATCTCGTTCTTCAACTTCGCTGAAGGTTTTGAAACGCATATTAAAACATCCTCCGTCGTTCTCACCCACGATACAATCTCCGAGAGCATCTTCCTTATCTCGTCTTCCTCATAACTATTCAGTGCGGTTAAGCCAATGACATGCAATACCGGCTTCTTCAGTCCCCTGTAAATGGCAAAATGCATATCTAAATATTCACTTAGCGACTCTGACTCGACACTTGTGCTTGGACCTGCACCTGCACCTGCACCGGTGAAGAACAAACACGGGTCTTCACTTTCGGCTTTCGAAGCGGTAGGCATGCGCAAGTTTCTATTGAGCACTTCTTCACTGACATAATCCATAAGGAGCCTCTTCACCGGTGATGAATAAGAACCTTCTTCCGGCATATACACAACACCATGGTCATTCATCAAGAAATCGGCGATTGTGTGGTATAAAACCGGTCTATATGACCAGCTTATGCTATCATCCGTGAGTTCTAACAATACAAACCCTCCCTTTGGATAACCACCTATTATCGTATCCAGACCTTCTATCCCCGTGGAATAATTCCCGTGAAGAACCTCTTCCTCTTTCTTTACCGGTCTGTGCCTGCCACTACCCAATCCCGATGCGGGAGTTACAAAATGAGTGAACTTCCCACCTTCTAAGGTGAAGGGATAGTTATTATAGGGGACCTGGAAACCCCTCATCTTATCTATAAACACCTTCCTTACGATTCTACCATCTATCTGCTCCTTTTCCAATCGTAAAATAGCATCAACGAGATAATCCAGTCTTTTCTCACCTGTATATTCGGTTATGAGGACCAGATGCGTTTTTGTCTTTCGTGCAATGTCCAGCATGGAGGTCTCAAGCTTCTCCACGCCCTGATTCTTCTTTCCTATCTGAAAAGATACGGCATCCCAGCTATCCAAAATCAAAATAGTAACGTCCTCATCGGCAACAACGCCGTAAACCGAGCGAAGGAAGCTCGTCAGGTCTTCGTAGAGCAGCTGGGACTCAGCTTCTGAAAACTCCGACTGCGTGGCATCAATAACATTTTTTACCGGTATTCGCTCTTCCAGGCCCGGGAACTGTCTATACAATGCGATGGGGTCAATACGAGTGGAGATATAGGCGCCTTTACTATCGCCCGTGCACATCTCTTCGAGCAGAGTTATAGCAAAGGTGGTCTTTCCAGCTCCCGGTGCACCTTTAAGCAGGAGAGTATAACCCTCATTTGACCTTAGTGCGCTTTCCACTTCGTGCATAATTGATTTATTCTTACTTAATATATTATATAAATTTTTGGATTATCTAAAAAATTCTTTATGCAATTATTATTTTCTTCTCTTCCACGTGCCGCCTTGTTCTCGCCTTCCTATCCTCCTCCAA
>JAGGRS010000117.1 GCA_021159475.1 Candidatus Methanophagales archaeon | reverse complement strand
TAGTATGTCGCTTAATGTCTCGCACATTTCTGCATCGTCCTCAACCACGAGTATATGCAATCTCTTCATCTCCAAACTAACCTCGTTCCTCTAATCCTGAGCGGACCCCAATACACCTTATAATAATTTTTGAGCCTATATAAAACTTTCCCATTTTAAACGAAATTGTTTAATTTTAGCAATATTTCTATCACTTAACTATATAAGTAAGCAGCATTTATTTAAAAATAATGTAAGTAATGATGGGGAGGAGTAGCAACAGCCGAAGTCGGCAGCGAAGAGGTAATGGTGATAGGTATGGATAGAGAAGAATCGAAGCGTATGCAAAATACGCTTCGCCTCGCTGTATGCTCTAACCTGCGAAGGCGTATCCTGATCAGTTTGAAAGAAGGTAAAAAAGAACTGAGAGAATTACGGGATGAGATGGAAGTGAGTTCTACAACCGCTATACACGCATTAAGAGAACTTGAAAAGGATAACCTCGTTTTTCAAGACGTAGATAGAGGCTATGCGCTAACGAAAATAGGTGAGATTGTAGCGTTAAAATTGAACGATTTCGTTGATGCGATAGAAGTGTTGAAGAAGCACGAAGGATTCTGGCTTGAGCATGACCTCAGCGGCATTCCAGCGCATTTGCTTGAGAAGATCGGGTGGTTGAATAACTCAAATGTAGTAAAAATAGATGCATTAAATATAATCAAGACACATACGACTTACATTGAGTTCATCAAGACTGCAAAGTGGATAAAGGGGGTCTCCCCTATATTTTCTTCTGACTATCCAGAGATATTTGAAAACAGGGTTAAGCAGCATACCATTACACAGCTTGTATTAACTGAAAGCGTGTTGAAGAAAGTGATAGATACTATAGGTCTAAAAGATCTAAAATATTCATTCTCTGAGGGATATTTAGACATATTTGTAACCAAAGAAGATGTAAGAGTGGCTTTTACTGTCACCGATACTTTTCTCTCCCTTGGATTATTTAAACCCGATGGAATATATAACACCACACTTGATTTAATCAGCACTGAAGAAAGAGCCGTTCGTTGGGGTGTTGAACTATTTGAATACTATCGTGAAAAAGCAAAGAAATATGAGATATGAGATTCTTTGTAAAGAGGTCTCAGCAGGTGCACTTATACCAACATATAGCAATTATAGATACGAAGTTTTTTCAAATATTTAATAAATTTGTATTATTTCTAATTTCAACTTCTCTTTTTTTGGCAATAAACGGTTCTCTTAAAGTTTTATTCTCGTGTTTGCTATTCAATATATTCGTTTTAAATCTGATTTTAGCAGCATTTTTTGTGACTTTTGGTATATATGGTATTAACAAACTGACAGATATAAAAGAAGATGCCGTTAATGCCCCGGAAAGAGCAAGATATATTAGAAAAAAGAAAACTTTTATTCTCTTTGTGCTGTTTTCATTTGCACTTTCTTTATTCTTGGGTGCTTTTCATGATATTTTAAGTGTGCCAATTCTTCTTTTTCCGCTATTCACAGGGGTTATTTATAGTGTAAGAGTTTCACCCAACTTTCCCCGGTTAAAAGATATAACAGGCATAAAAAATTTAGTTATAGCAATCTCTTGGGGTGTTGGTTCAACTTTCCTTCCCGCAATTTGCTTACCCCAAAAAAACATTCTAATGATAGCTGCGGTCTTTTATTTCTTTTTTATTAAAAGCTTCATCAACACTGTCTTATTCGACATTCGAGACATCGAAGGTGACAGAATGAGCGGAGTACGGACAATCCCGGTAGTATTTGGAAGACAAAAAACGAAAAATCTTCTTCTTATCTTAAACTCGACACTCATACCATGGCTCGCAATTTCTCATCTCTCCGGCTTTTTCCACAAATATCTCTTCGTTTTAATCTTCGCCATTGCTTATGGATACTGCTACATACTGCATTTTTGCAAAGAAGGGCTAAAAATAGGAAAATCGTTGGATTTGCTCGTGGATGGCGAATGGATACCAGTAGCTGCTTTTGCTTATGCCCTTTGAGCTAAAAAACCACTTTAAATCTCCTGGCAAGCAATTTTTGCACTTTATAGTCCGATGAAAAGTGGAGATAAGCGTTTTCTTTCAATAATTGAGCATATTCTTTGATATAAGTTTCAACGACTGAGTTGTGAGTTATCGGGCGCTATCCCTTATCTTATCTTATGCCAAACATCTTAAACTCCAAACCTCTTTAATCTTCGTTAGCCCATAAACTGAAACAACGTAATAAGAGTAGCGAGAACGGTAAACCCCACACCCAAAAATGTGAATATCATTGATATCCTGTGCTCCATCCTCTCAAATCGCTCATCCATCCTGTGCATCTCTCTCCGAATCTCATTCACGTGCTTCCGTAAATACCAGAGATTGAAGATGTTACAAACGTCAGGGTCGGTAATCTTCCTCCTATCTTCGAGCACATCCTGCATCGCTTCTCGAGATTCCTTCTCCAGCACCTTACGTAACAGGTCTTCCGTGGCTTGCTCGGTATAGCCACGCTCCCCTCCACTTCCACTCGCTCTCGCTGCTGCCATTTCTATTTATTACTGGTTATTTTATCCTATAAAAGCATTTTCACAACCTCAAGCTTCCATGCCGCAGAATGGAGAATAAAAGCCCAAAAGCTATTATTCCTGCGGCAAGAAAACCGACGATGCCAATAACCGGGATTTCGTGCCATTTCGGTGGAACACCAGAAAGAACAATAAGTGAGGAGCCTATCACGAGCGAAGCTAAAACAATGGCAAAAACCGTGCGATTGCTCGCCCGGTCAATGGTTTCGAGCACTGGATTAAGCCCTTCATGCTCAAATTTCATCTTTATCTCGCCCTGCTGTAGCCGTTCCAGTATGTCTCGTGCCTCAGCAGGGAGGTCACGCACCAGCAGGCGTGCTTCAAGAGCAGAGAGATAGAAATCCTTGATTAACCTCCGGGGGCTCATACGTGCCCAGATTAACTTCCTGGCGAACGGTTCAGCGTGTTCTACCGCATTAAATTCGGGGTCCAGTTCCTTACCCACGCCTTCAATGGTCACCAGAGCCTTTGCAAGCAGATAGAAGTCCGGAGGCACTTTCAACCGATACTCCGCAACCACACTCGCAATGTGGTGTAGTAGATTCCCTATTTCTATTTCTTTAAGTGGACGGTAGGCATAGAGTTCGATAAGTTCGGCGATGTCGGATTCTAACTTCTCACTGTCTCCTATCTGCATGTACCTGTACCCGGATATTTTCAAAATGGTTCTCGTGATTTTCGTTGCGTCTTTCTCTATTATCGCAATGAGGATGTCAGCCAGTGCTTCTCGATGGCGTGCTGACAGCGAACCCATCATTCCGTAGTCAAGGAAGCAAATGATGTTGTCTCTCAGCACCTTGATGTTACCCGGATGCGGGTCTGCGTGGAAGAAGCCGTGTTCAAATATCTGTTTCAGAACAAGATCAGCACCTCGTGCTGCCACGACTTTGGGGTCAATTCCGTAGTTCCGAACCTGAGCTTCTGCTCCTGACACTGCTTTTGCGATTTCCGAGATTTTCAGCCCGCCAATAAACTCCATTGTCAATACCCTGTCAGAGGAATATTCACGATAGACATGTGGCACGTGAATTGTCTTGTCCGTCTGGAAATTTGTTGCAAAGCGCTCGATATGAGCCGCCTCGATTCTGAAGTCCAGCTCTTTCCTGATTACACGTGCAAATTCGTTTACTATGCTCACAGGGTCCCAAATGCCCAGTTCCTCCTCGAAATGGCTCTCAATGAGCGTGGCAAGATGGAGCATTATCTCCAGGTCTGTCTCAATGATTCGGTCGATGCCAGGACGTTTAACCTTGATTGCCACTTCTTCTCCTTCGTGCAATACCGCTTTATGCACCTGTGCAATAGAGGCGGAGGCGATGGGTGAATCGGAGAAGTCCCTGAAAAGACTGTCAATAGAACTGCCCAGTTCCTCCTCGATAATCCGCCGGGCATCCTCGGCAGGAAAAGGAGGGACTTTATCCTGAAGCTTCTCCAGCTCCGCGATAAGCTCCCGCGGCACCATATCCGGTCTGGTGCTCATAATCTGCCCAAACTTAACAAAAGTGGGTCCAAGCTCTTCCAGCGCCATTCGCACGCGAGCCCAGCGTGAAGCAGTCGCTATCTCAGCAGCAGTTTTACCCAATATGAAACGTTTACTTTTGCCCTTACCGAAATTGAGATATTTTGGTAACTCCAGCTTCGCTAATATCTCTCCAAAACCATACTTCACCAATATTGCGATAATCTCACGATAGCGGTTGATATGGCGATACGTGCGACTTATCACGCCGATTGTGCGAATCGGCATTTTGCCATCGTCAGTCCTTCTTCTGCTCCAGGACTTCTTTGACGGCACCGAAGAAGCCTTTTATCACATCCTTCACCACTTCTACCGCTTTATCACCCACTTCTTTCGTGGTATCAAGCGCAGCTTCTGCGGCATATTCCGCGAAGTCCGCGGCTTTTACACCTGCCTGTTTCGTGCCATCAATGATACCCTCCGCAGCACCTCTGGTGACTTCAGCAGCCCCCACTTCTGCCATCCATGCACCCTCGATTGCACCCTTCATCGCACCTTTAGCTATGGATTCCACTTTCTCGCGTGTAACATCAGCACCCTCTAATGCCTTCTTAACGGCATCACGGGTAATCTCAACCACCTTCTCTTTTATGTCCTCACCCTTCTCAGCCGCCTTCACCACCGCTTCTCTAACAGCTTTTGAGACCTCGCTCTCTTTCTCTTCCATGCTTTTTGCACCACCCAAAAATAGATAAATCTTTATTTATATAAGGTATAGGGTATGTTTCCTATCAAGAATGGCTATAACAGAGATGCGAATCCTGTTAGCCACGGGAAGGAAGGCAGAGAGGATGGTTCGTGATGCGGTAAAAAATGCAGATGTAGATGGTGGTTCAGCTTCTGCACTGGAATGTGAATGCGAAGTGCTCACACAGGACCTGGATATAGCAGCATTTACAACACCAGCGTCGTTGAGAAGGGCGCTCGCTACACAGCACGGTAACGGTAATAAGTATGACCTCATTCTGGTCTCAGGGCTTTGCAAAGCCGACTTCTCTCGTTTAGAGCGAGAGTTGAAGATACCAGTCCGATTGGGACCGCGGAACGCATACGACATCGCGGAAACTTTGAAATTCGCCGATAGAATAGAATTCTCTGCCCGAACACCTGCTGATGTATTACTGAGAATGAAGAGGGAAGAGGACGCTAAACAGCTCTTACAGGTATTAGAAGGGAGAGCGAAGGATAAGTTCAGTCTGAGGGGCGTGAAGATAGGAGGTAATGCGAGGATGAAGGTCTGTGCAGAGCTCGTGGATGCAACATTGATGGACAATGCGGAGATACAACACAGAATGGAATATTTCATCGAGAGTGGCGCCGACATTGTGGATATTGGCGTTCATATAGGTGCGAATCCTGAGGATGTGATAAGGGCAGTTAAGGCTGCTCGCAGTTTCGCGCCTGAGCTACCCATCTCCGTTGATACCATGGAGCCGGAACTCATACTCGCGGGCATAGACTCGGGTGCCGATATGGTGCTCAGCCTCAACAGTGCGAATATAGCAGCAGTTGGGGATGCAATAGCGAGAAAAGATGTAGCAGCAGTTGTTGTCCCCGATACCGATACAAACCCCAATGCCGGTCATAGTTTATCCACACTGTTCACGAACATAAATACCGCACGTGAGATGGGCATCAGACGCATAATAGCAGACCCAGTTCTCGATGCCGTCGGCTACGGAATAGGAGAGTCACTGCACCGATATTATCTCTTCAGGCTGCTGGATAAGTGCACACCACTATTCTTCGGTGCGGGAA
>JAGGRS010000179.1 GCA_021159475.1 Candidatus Methanophagales archaeon | reverse complement strand
AATTGGCAATATTGTGCTTTCGGCGTGATTTGTGGCTACAAACACGCCAATTTTGATGTAACAGAGATGATCTATAGGTTAAAAAGAAGAGTTACGGTTAAATAAAAAATGGGGCTTACGCCACCCATCATTGCTATTTCCGCTTCCTCACCTTTCGCCTTAGCTTCTGCAACTTCTTTATAATCGGAAAAGGGTTCGGGATACACATCGCGCTCAAATCACGTGCTATTTTTATGCATTCGCACGCTGTTTCTCCGCCACCGGTAACTATGTAGAGGTTGCATGATTTCGTGAGTTCCTCTAAGACCTCTGCGACATACATAATCATATCTCATAGTTCGCTCAAATCATAGCGCAGGTTTTAAATTATATCGAGCTTCACAGTAATGGACGAAGAAGTTGGCATAAAAAATGAGCGTGTGGATGCTACACGCACGGAAACTGGAAGATCACAAAATAAGCGAATCATGAGATAAAGTAAATGGTTATTTCTTCTGTTCTTCTGTTGATCTTGTGGTTCTTTCACACGCTAAACTATATCCCGTGCCGTGTCAACTTCTACACTGCTCGCTCCTATCTTCAGTCGCATGTATTTCGTCAGTGGCGAACCACCTCTTATCTTCGGCGCTGCGAACTTCACTACCACCTCGTCCCCTATTCGGTCTGCACAGAGGTCAAAGAAGGCATCACACATATATGCTATCCGCCTCGCAATAGTCTCTTCACATGCACCCCCGGGAATCACCAGAAAGCAGAGCACATCTTTATCCATAGATTCTTCCAGCAACTCTTCCACCATATCCAGCGAGTGATTCTCGATGAAAGGAACGAATGTGTCTATAATCATGTTAGCGTCATCTGCATGCCTGAGGGTTGAAATTATGCCAGAAATGTTCCTTCTCCTCTCCCTGAAGTCTATAATTTCCGTATCCTTGAGGTTCACTCCCGCACCTTTCATCTCTTCCTCCACTCTCCTCGGATTTCGCTCGGTCACAAAATAGTAGGTCTTCCTCACACCACATAACTGATAGAGAACCAGCTCAGAAGCGATGGTCGGGTCTACTGCGAGGTATATGAGTGACCCTGCCGGAATTCCTTCAATCACTCTGTCAAATATCCCGCCGATACGCTTGAGCTTCATCTCTATAACTATATGAAGAATGTGAACAACACCCAGGTAACGAAGAGCATAATCAGGACGTGTTTTAAGCCAGATAAAATGTTCCCCTCCCCCATCTGTCCCGCCATGAGCCCACAGAAGATGGATTGGAACATGGTTGCCTGTGAGAGTAGCGCACTCAGCTCCTCTTTGTTCAGCCCCCCTCCCATTGGAATCCCTGATGCGCCTCCAATCCCCGCAGTGCTCTTAAACGACGTGAGAAGTGGCGGAAGCAGGTTCTTGAACAGCAGATAAACGATACCTACAAAGACGAAGAAAGCGATGTAGATGATGATAATGTAAATAAGCATATTTGTCGCCCTTTCCTTTACCAAGGTTCGCTCCACCTCTGCATCCTTTGCCGAAATGCTCAACGCCTCCGGCATATTCCCGCCGGTGCGCAGAACTTCGGTGAGGAGCGTCACTGCGCGTATGAGCGAAGAGATTCTTATCGCATTCGCAAAACGTCTGAACGCATCGCTTATCTCCGCACCCCACGTTAAACTCCGATGCATCTTCTTTACTTCCTTATATATTCCCACTTCGCCCGCGCTCGCCGTCACTTCTATACTCTTCATCAATGTCAATCCACTTGCCACTGAAGACGCAAGGCTGCGCAGCACGTCCGGTGTCTGGTTTCTTATCCGGTTCTCATATCTCGATTTCGATTCGTGAAAGATGGTTAATGGTAGCGCGGCAACGAGTAATGCCGGGATATACCATCTCATCCCGGATACGAGTAGCAAAACGAGTGAAAATGGCGTGCTCATCGCCAATGACAACACCGGAGTCTCCCACATCTTCCTGAACGGCTTCTTTATGTAGTCCTGCAACTTCTGTCTCGTCTCCGCGCGCTTAAAATCACGATATATCTCGCTCCTTTTCACCTCCTCCGTCTCCATTCGCTCCTTCTTCACCTCAAATTCGGTCTTCAAAACCGGAATGCGCCTCACATCTGACGGCGTTATTACGTATATCATATATATGAACATTACCGAGCCTATCGGTATCATAACATACACGATACCGTATATCATCGTCATACTACCTGAGCCCATTGCAAGCATTATCGTCTGCACAATGATGAAGAAGAGTGGTGCTGCCACTATTATTGTGATGTAGACCTCAGCGAATAGCCCCAGGGTCTCCAGGAAACTCTTCTGCTCCACCCTTGCGTGCTCCGTGTATTGCTCCACCTTCTCTGCGAGGAATACTTGAATGTCACCCCCGCTTTCTATCACCGTGAGAATACCGCTTATGAACCCTCGCAAGATATGCGATGGCGTCGTTTCGCTCAACTCTATCAAACTCCTTCTCAAGTCCTTTCCGAAGTATTCCACGTTCCTTACCACGAAATCCATCTCCTTCCCTATCTCTCCATACGTATCCACGTGGTTTGCAAGCGACTTTATTATGTTTAAAATCCCCACACCGCTCTTACTCAATGCATACATGAAATGCACCGCATGCGGTATCATCCGGTCTATTTCTCTCCGTCTGTCTCCCGCTATCGAGAAGGGATACATGTAGAATACCGAATAAGTAATGCCGAAAAGAGTAAGGAAACCCATAGAGGAGAGGAATATCGTGCCGAACAATCTACCATGCTCGAGTATCAGATAGGGGAACATACGATAGTTTATAGGGATAATGCCAAGTTGTGCGAGTATATTCGCACTGATGAACCCGATAACAAGCCCTATTACTCCCGCAATGAGCGAGTAAAGGAAGGCATTCGAGAGGTATATGTCGTATGTGACGGGGTATCTCGCAGCAAGTAGCGCCTTACTTAACTCCGCATACTTCTCCTTATTCTCCTGATAATACTTACCGAACCTTGAATAGGCAAACTTCTCTATGCCTGCTCCCATGCCTATATTATATTCCATATTCCTTCTTCGCCTTCTCTGGATTAGCCTGAAAAGTTCTTATGGTGGCGATGAACTCCTGCGGTGTCACTTCTCGCTCTGCCATGATCTTGAGCAGCTTCGTCCTCGTCTCAAATTCGTCCAGTAGTTGCGACCCGCTCCACGCATTGAATCTCCCAATCTCCTTCAATACCTCAGATACCATTATAGTTACATGAGAACTGGACTTCTTCTTCGCATGGAGTGGGATGTTCAGCCCTTCAAAAGTGTCCTTCGCCGGGTTCCACTCGAATATCCTCCTCGTCTTTATATTCCTCGTCGTGGGGTCTATTCCGAGATTCTCGGTTATCTCAAGGTTCCTCCTCACGCGCTGGTTCCCTATAAATACCTGCGCCTGGACTGAGAAGACATCAAGTGCCTGGAGCATTGAACGAGGTATGCTCAAAGGCGGATATTCCAGCCTGTGAATCGCCGCATCCACCGAATCTGCGTGGAACGTGGAGAAAGAGGTATGCCCTGTGGACATCGCCTGGAAGAGCGTCATTGCCTCCTTACCCCTCACCTCGCCCACTATTAAATATTCCGGACGCTGCCTCAGTGCCACCTTCAATAATTCATACATATCCACCGCACCACGCTCGCTACCCATGAAAGAAGCTCTTGTAACGCCCGGTATCCAGTTCTCGTGTGGCAATCTCAATTCTCTCGTATCCTCAATCGTAACGATTTTTGCGCTCTGTGGTATAAAAAGTGCGATGGCGTTCAGTGAAGTCGTCTTCCCCGATGCCGTTCCACCTACAAACAAAATGCTCTTACCGTTTTCGACACAGAGCCAGAGATATGCCATCTCCTCAGGTGTAAAAGTGCCCCACCGGATGAGGTCTGCGGGCGTTATAAGAACCTCTCTGAATCTCCTTATCGTGAATGTGCTACCCCTCGTGGTTATCTCGCTCCCGAGAGAGAGCTGTGCTCTCGAGCCGTCTTCGAGCGTAATTCCCACCATCGGCTCAGAGAGCGAGAGATGCTTCCCCCCCTTCTGCGCTATCTTCACGACGAAAGAATCCAGTTCCGGCTCATTAAATACGATGTTCGTTGGTGTGCTACCGTATTTCCAGTGATAAACATAGACTGGGATATTGTATCCATCGCATGAAATATCCTCCACAAACCGGTCTCTCATCAGAACGTCTATCTTCCCGAACTGGATGAGATCCCGCACCAGATAGTAACTTATCTTCCTCAACGAAGCGGGCTCAAATTCTATGTGGTAGCGCTCTACCACCTCTTCTATCTTCTTCCTTAAAATCTTCTCCTTCTCACTCCTCTTCAGTCCTTCCTCTACTTCGGTGAAGAGCAGTGTAATCTCAAGTTTATCCTCTATATCCGCGAGAAAGAAGTTCTCCACTTCGTTTAGCCCCGGCTCCACCACATAATACAAATACTCATCCCGGTCATCGTTGTATAATATACTGACGACCGCATACGGCTTATTCACAAAATAGCGCTCCACCTCACGATAGCCTTCGGGGACCGAAAAATCGCTGATACCGCCCTCCAGACCCTCTAAGAGCCTGTTAATCCCGCCCTCCACGTATTCTAAATTGTGTGAATTTAAATTGTGGAGTTCCCTCTTCAGTGCCCTGCTTTTCACATCTAACGCGGGAAGCAGACTCGTTAGCGTTATATCCCCACTCTTATTCTTATCACTATCCAGCAAAGATTTAAGGAGTTTTACCTGCTCTTTTACAGTCATCTCAAATAAAAATTGGGGGTTCTTACTGTAATACCTTACTGATGTTGCAATATTTCTGGCGAATATTTACAAATTTATTTGAGAGTATTGTGAATTATTTTTAGGAATACCAAACATTTATAGAGTTCTATGCCAAACTAATTAAAAAATGACCTCTTATGCGGTCGCTTCGGGTAAAGGCGGGGTGGGCAAGACCATCTTCACACTGAACGCTGGCGCCGCACTCGCAGAAATGGGACTGAAGACGCTTATCATTGACTGTGACATAGCAATGGCGGACCTTGCCCAGGTAATGGATGTGGATGTGGATTTAAAGACCGAGCATTCTCTGCACGAAGTGCTCAACAGCAAAGTAAATATTGAGGATGTGATAACTCACACGCCTTATGGCATGGATGTGATTCTCAGCAGTGTTTCAATCACGGGATTTATGGAAGCGGATATGGAGAAGTTGAGAGAAGTTATCAAGGATGTTGCGGAGAGGTATGATTTCATTCTGCTGGATACGGCAACGGGTCTATCTCAGGAATCTTTGATTCCAGTCATGGTTTGTGATGAGGTCATTATGCTCGTCAATCCCGAGTTACCTTCCATCATTGATGGACAGAAGATGAGGCTCATCGCGGAAAGCACGGGCAAGTCCGCGAAAGGGGTGGTGATAAACCGTGTGAGGGGTGTTAGAGGTGAATTGGGGGCAAAAACTGTGGAGAGACTGCTCGAACTGGCTATTCTCGGCGTTATTCCGGAGGATAAAAATATGATTAGCGCAGTGACTTCTAAGACCCCGCTCGTTATAAAAAAACCAAACTCACCGGCGGCAAAAGCGATAAAAGAGGCTGTAAAGGCGATAGCAAAGGAAAAGGAGGGTAGGGAAGGCGGAGATAAAGGAGCGAATGAGAATGAGAATGAGAAGAGGGGTAGGAGATTATTCGGGCGTCGTAAAAAGTGAGAGTTCAGGGCAGGTGAGCATGGATTTCCTGCTCGCAATCTCCATCTTCGCCTTCGGTATCGTTATTCTTATATCGGAGATACCCATGCTCTTCGCACCGCTTCAAACGGTAGCAACGGACATTCAGCCCGTTGCATACCGGACGAGCATGATACTGGTGGAGGATGG
>JAGGRS010000150.1 GCA_021159475.1 Candidatus Methanophagales archaeon | reverse complement strand
CTCTTACTGCACCGAGTATGCACAGGAAGATAAGTCTTTCGAAGTCCCGATTCACCTGGTTGGCAATCCGGGAGAAACTCTCTTCTTTGGCTCCCCCATATTGTATAGTTTAAATTTTTAAATAACCCTTATTTCTCATGCACGCCCCATAACAAAAGAAGATTTTGGTAAAAATCCCGAGGTTACACTGCCGAAGATCCCTTAGTTTTGGGATGAAGCCAAAACTACCGATATTTTTATCAAAATACCATCCGCAATTTCGATTATCAAAAAATTGCATTGCCATCAGAATGGATGCTTGACACTCGCTCTCTTGAACTGCTCATTGCTGAACATGACTATATAGTCTTTGATTCCGATAACATCGGACATTCGCTTCGCGAATCGCTCCACAGACTCACGATTGTAGCCATGAACGACCGTAAAGAGATTATATTCCCACTTACCCGGTATAATCACGCGTTCATAGCAGTGAGTCACCTCCTTATAAGAAGATAGTATAGTCCCAATGCGTTCCACGAGCTGTTCCGGCACCTTCCATGCCACCACCGCATTTGCCACTATGCCTATCTTGCGCTGATTTACAGAGATGCCAAGCCGCTTGATCACTCCACTACTCTTCAACTTCTTCAACCGCGCTATCACCTCCTCCTCTGTTAGACCTGTCTGGCTGGCAATCACGCGGAAAGGCTCCTTAGCCAGTGGTAGCCCATCCTGCGTTATACGTAGAATCGCCTGGTCCTTATCGTCCATCATCTGTAACATCCCCCGCATCTGTGAATTTAAATCTGACATCAATCTTGAATACGCGAGTGGTGGGGAGGTCAAGAACATCAGAATCGGGTATCCCCGCTCTCCTCTTTATCTCCTCCACTGTGGCTCGCAGGTTCTTATCGCCACACGTCGTGACGGTGAACCAGAGGTTATAATCATGTTCACGACGATAATTGTGCGTTACACTCATGTATTCATTGACGATACTAACGACATGATTCATCTTATCCTCAGGCACTTTCATAGCAATCAGGGTTGAGGAGCATGAACCGAGTTTCTGGGCATCGAGGATGGTGCGCAGTTTACGAATGACGCCCTCAGCATAGAGCCTCTTCACCCTCGCAAACACCTCATCCTCAGTTAGCCCGAGTTTGTTAGCCAGCACTGCGTATGGATGGCTCTCCAAGGGGAACTCGTCCTGCATCAGTTGTAGCAATTCTTTATCCTTACTGTCCAGTTCCGGCTTCAATTGCTTTATCACCCCCTGGAATATATGGACACCACGGCTCTTCAGCTAAATAATCGCCTTTTTGCTCCTCTGGCTCGTGCAGTCCGCCACAGAAGTCCATAAAACCCGTTAAGCCATAAGCTCGTGCGCGGCATCCACCACAGATAGTGCGATATTCACATATACCACACTTGCCACCCAGCCGGTCGAAATCGCGGAGTTCGTTGAACACCGGCGAGTTGAACCACACATCTTTAAATCTCGTATCGCGGATGTTGCCCAGTTTTAAAGGCAGATATGGACACGGGGTGACTTCTCCGGTTGGATATATGCGGCAGTAGTATAGACCAGCGATGCAGCCACGAGTCCATCTGCGCACGTCCAATCCTTTTTGTGTTGCGATACGCATGAATTGGGGTGCGCATACCGGTCGGACATCCAGTTTGTATTTCGCATCTGCTATAATGTCCAGCACACGCTCTATCATCCGCTCATACATCTCCGGTGATATATCCTTTATCTCGACCCCCCTGCCAGTGGGGACGAGGAAGAAGAGATGGAATGCAGTTGCACCCTCCTTCTCCGCCAGTGCCATTATATCCTCTATCTCATCATAGTTCTGCTGTGTTACCGTGGTGTTCACCTGCACGGATATACCATGCGCTCTACATGCCGCGATACCATCCAGTGCACGTCTCCATGCGCCATTTAAGCCCCTGAACGCGTCATGGCGCTCCGGAACGGCGGAATCAATACTGATAGCCACTGCTTTCACCCCACTTGCGCGCAGTTCTGCGGCGACGGAATCGGTAATTAAAGTGCCATTGGTGCCCATAGCAACGATTAAACCCTTTTTGGATGCATACCGTGCGAGTTCAAAGACATCGTCTCTGAGTAACGGTTCACCACCACTCAGTATGAGGATAGGCTTGCTCACTTCCACGATCTGGTCAATGAGCATTTCCCCTTCTTCTGTGCTCAATTCGTCTCTCGCCGCACTCTCACGTGCATCTATGTAGCAATGCGGACAGTGGAGATTACACCGAAAGGTCATGTTCCATGATATGAGTCGTGGCAGGAATTCCCGCTTCATCTCATCACCCAGAAAACTCTTTGAATGTATCCTATATAAAAGTCGCCCTTTTTCAATTTTCTTCAGCATTTCAATCAAATTCCTTTGATATGCTATTCCATATACATCAATTGTTTCAATCCCAAAAACCCCGGACAAAATTCATTTCCGGTTTTAATCCGGGAATTTAAGGGATGGAGAACTTACCCTCACAGGTCCATCAACTTTTATCGTTATCTTAAAATGTATCAATGGATTTTTTAGCGTCGAATTCGACATCCCGACTGATATGCTGGGTGATGGTTCTGTTCCCGCCGTTCAAGGGCATTCTAAAAAGCGGATATTCGGGCGGACAGTGAGGTATATCGTGGATCATCCACACTCTTTATTGCCGATATGGTGAAGAGACGGGCATTTGGTGAATTGGCGGGCAGCGTTGAAGCTATCCTGACACTGTTCTTTTTTGTCCGCGGGATAAATGGATGCAACAATTGATGTATAGCAGGTCTTTTCTAAGAAGAGAAGTAAAGCGTTCATTTTTCATGTCAACTTCTTCTCCATACTGTAAAGCTCTACACAATTTTAAAACCCGCTATGATTTGAGCGAACCATGAGTTATGACTTTTATCTTACGATTCTCACCCGGTTTTCCTGCCCACTGCCAGCTCTTACCGAAATCGGGAGAAGCCCTGAGGGTATATTCGAACACACCAGCCCCTGGCGGTTCTATCCTGCACCCGTAGATATACTTATCACCCTCCCGCTCTTCGAGATGCATATCCTTCGGTGCCCATTTACCGCTTTTCGTCGCGTTCGTCCAGACCTGCACAAGTACGTCCTCCAGTGGCACGCCCTCACTCAAACTTACCAGTGCTGTCACCTGGAAACTCTCTCCTTGCTTGATAATCTCCACATCATCAATGGCGCGTGTATCCTCGACCGAGATGCCTACTTCTCGTTTGAGCGCTTCGTCCCACTGCCTCAGGTACTCGGCAGCAGTCAGCTCCGCCTCCAGAATGCGACTGAGACGAACAGAAGTAGCCTGATATCTGGCTAAATCGGATGTATTCATCTCTATCAACCTCTTAAGCACTGCGAGATAGCTCTCAGCCTTTGGATTCGCCGGTATTACTGTGTTGCCCTCGCCCGGGACAGCGAAATTGACCATCTCGCCCTGAGCCTGTATGATACCTTCTTTATATGGTGGACCGAGAACAAGCCCCGCGTTTGCAGAGACATCCGCCTCGGTATACCCTGCCGCCTCGGTTCCCCGGTCCGAATCCAGAACCTGAATGTCGGTGGCGGCTAAAAGTGCTATCTGCTCCTCTATTGTGAACTTATTGACCAGGATTAACTTTCCTGGATACTCCTTCTTCGCTTCCAGCCGCTTCTGAAGCTCTCTTAAACCTTTATACAATCTTTTACTGTCCTCCCCCTGCTGGACATTACCAAAGATGACCACCTGTGCACCAGCTTTTACCAGTTCCTCGATGTTCTCATCCGTAAATGCGCGCTTTCGACCCGCTTTCTCCTCTACTAAGCGACCGGAATAAGAAATTACGGGCTGATAAGGATTCAGACCCAATCGAGCCTTCGCTATTCGCTTGACGGTCTCTATCTGCCATGGCTGCGGGAATTCAACATCGGCATCGGGAAAAGAGTCCCGGAAGAACCGCCTGAAGTCCTTTGCCGAGTAGCTCCTATCGTCGCCGTTGGTGATGGAAACGATGGGCACACCTTCATCATAGCTCTGGACCTCCTCCACCTGTGTCTCACTCACCCCATTGACACCCTCTGCGGACCTGATGCCACCGCTGCTCATATCTATGCACCCTGAACGAATAAACCACCATTTCATTGCGTCCGGGACCTTCCATCTATTTAACATCCTTTCACCCTCCTCTTTGCTGAACACGCCGCGATTACCGTAGGTATGAGTGGTGAACCAGAACAGGGCTTTATTCAAATTCGGTGCCTCTATAAATCTCAGTATATTCACCAGTGCGGTCTGTGCCTCATTGGTATGCACAATGGGAGGTCTGTATTCCGCCCCAAGCCTTTCTCTTTCTTTCTCTTCCTCCATAACTATCAATTTCAATGCCGCTCTGGAGAAGAATTCCGAGAAGTCCTCCCAGCTCGTGTATTCTCCACCGTAAAAATACAATATCTTCACATAGTGGCTGGCTTTATCCCTGATTAGAAATACCGGGATTCCCATCTCTCTTGTCCTGCCAGAATAGACAATAGCCTCCACCGGTTTCCCGCCCACCATCACCTCGAAGCTTGTGTATCTCCTTATATTCTCTACCGCCTTGCCCCAATCCAAAGGCTCGATCTTGCCCTCCCTGTCCATACCAAGAGGGAAATAAGGCTCGATGTGGATTAACTCCGCATCACTGCCAATGAGTCGCTTGAGTGCCTTTCCATGATTGCGCATAACGCGCTTTAGCCCCCCTCCCTCTCGCCCCGGATGCCATATCTCGCATGCTATCTGATATATACGACGACCGGCGACGAGTGGTGCATTCTCCATCAGCCAGTTCTTCCTCGCTTGCCCACTCATTAATAATATCGAGTTTATCAGCGGGTCTGTCTGAAGGAATGTGCCGGCGTCAGCGAGAATGGAGACCAGCTTCTGCTGTTCTGCTTTGTCCAGGAGTGCCACGGCTTTCAATACGGGCCAGCGTGCCTCAACAGGATGTTTAAGCTTTATATTGGTAGCCCATGAGAGCAGTTTAAGGAAATTCAGCAATGCGTTATAATTCCCCAGTCGCTCCCTCAGATTCTTTATCACCCATTCATAATCTGAGGTTAAAATAGCCAGTTCCTCCAGCCTAACTTTTGGTTTGGATAGCAAAGCCCTTATCTGGTCTCCTCTTACCTTGAATCCGCGTGCAATGAACTCACTACTGGCAGCAGCCACAACCCTATCCTCATCGAAGAGCGCTTTGAGTCCCGACTGCTCACGCAACTTCACCATCGTCTGTGATAGTAAATTCCGGAGATACCATTCGGGCGAGAGCGGTCCGAGGTTCTCCACCTCTACCGCCAGTTCAGACAGTGATAACCCGCACTTATGTCCATATTCATTCATCGTTCGTCATCGCCCTCTCGATTGCATTTCGCCATTTCCTGAATTTGCTTAATATCGCTCTCGCCTCTATCATGGTGAATGGTGCTCCACGACTGAGCACGGTCTCACGATATCGCCTCATATCCGCAGCGATATCCACAAATCGCCTATCCTGACTCAAAATCGCCTCCATTATCGTGAGCACTTCTGGCATTCTATCCACGTTGGAAAGCCACATATCCATCAGGAACGAAATTGTATCGCGTAAATCGGATGGTTTATCCATTATATCCAGTATATACACCACCTTGAAACGCTTACCCTTAACTAAGAGTTCGTCGTGAATCCGTATAACATATCTAATACCCATCTCTACTCTACATTACGTTCCTTATTACCATTACGAAGCGTGCGAATTTAAAATTTTCGCTCTCGCTCCCTGCATACCTGCATACACGGCATCATCATGCTATGCAATTCACGGAGGATCGGGATACATCTCTTCCCAGTTCCGCTGCCCGATTACGACCTCGAACTCACGAGCAGAG
>JAGGRS010000230.1 GCA_021159475.1 Candidatus Methanophagales archaeon | reverse complement strand
TAGACATTACAAACAGAACAGAAAAGCCGAGAGAGGTAGGGCTCACAATGGTGCTGGATAAGGGTTTGGGTTATCGTGCCGCGCAGGATTTGATGGAATACGCATCCGAATATATAGATATGATTAAGCTGGGTTGGGGCACGCATAGGCTCTGTTCGGAAGAAGTGGTCAAGAGGAAGATACAGCTCTATACGGATAATAGCATCCTGGTAAGCAATGGAGGGACACTGTTTGAGATTGCCTACCTGCAGCGTAAAATGGACGAATTTTTTGAATATGCGCATCAGATAGGTCTCAACTCCATTGAAATATCCGATGGTTCTATACAGATTGGCAGGGAAGAGCGAAGCGAAATAATAAGAAGATGCAAAGATATGGGATTTGAAGTATTTACAGAGGTAGGGAAGAAGGACCCACTTGAAGATGCAAAGCTCACGATAGATTACCGAATAAAGCAGGCAAAAAGTGATCTGGATGCAGGAGCAAGAAAAGTGATAATGGAGGCAAGAGAATCGGGGAAAGGTATAGGTGTCTATGATAAGGAAGGCAAGATAAAGGAGGACATGGTAAAGAAGCTCGTAGAGGGTGTGGGATTGAGAAACATCATGTTTGAAGCACCGGAAAAGAGCCAGCAGGTTTATTTTATACTTAATCTCGGTCACGAAGTTAACCTCGGCAATATAAAGCCAGAAGATGTGATTCCACTGGAAACATTGAGAAGAGGACTTAGAGGTGATACACTTGGCAGACTCTAAATTTAGAATTACCATCGGTGGCGATAATATTCAGTGTAGAGGAGTTACAGAGGTCCTTGTGGTCATTGATGTATTAAGGGCTTCGAGCACAATCGTTACGGCTCTGGCAAACGGCGTAAAAGAGGTTATACCAGTAGATAGAAAAGAAATGGCTTTTGAATTAAGGAAAAAGGGGTATATCCTGGCAGGTGAAGATAAAGGCGTAAAGTTGCCCGATTTTGACATCGGCAATTCTCCCGTTGAGCTACTTGAGTATATCAAACAATCGGAGATTGAGAAAATCGCCTTAAAAACAACTAATAGCACTGATTTATTGACCGGAATAGAAAGCGCACTCATATGCTCAAGCTTGAATTTAGCAGCCGTTAAGCACAGACTGGAAGAAATAGGCGAAGGTAAGAGTGCGAATTTACTGGCTGTGGGGAGCAGGCATGGAATAACAGAGGACCTTGCTGTTGCTATGGCACTTTACAGCAGTCTGAATGATGGGCTGGAGATAAACAGAGCGTATTTGAAGGAGTGCATAAGCCGATGTAACACCGCGAAATATATAAGTAAAATTGGCTATAAGGAGGATGTTGAGTTTGTTTCCCAGATAGACAAATACGATGTCGTTCCTGTATTGAGAGAAGGTGTAATAAGGGGAATATGAGATAAGATGCACGGGCACGAAATAGAAGAGAAGGTAATAGAAATAATGGAAGACAATGGAATAGATATTGTAGCAACTTTGCCATGCGGTAAAGCCAAAGACCTTTTTTATCTTATTCCTCAACACTTCCACGATGTCGCTCTAAACAAGGAAGAAGATGGAGTAGGGATATGTGCCGGTGCATATCTCGCAGGTGGAAAACCAGCGATGGTTATGCAGAGCTCGGGCTTGGGCAATTCCATGAATGCGTTAATGTCCCTCACCAGAACCTACGAGCTACCTTTGCCGATAATAACGAGTTGGAGAGGCGTTTATAGGGAGGAGATACCTGCCCAAATACCGTTTAATAAAAACCTACCCGGGATGTTAAAAGCGTTTGATATCCCTTACACGATAATAGATGACAAATCCGAAATAAATTTGATAGACGATGCTATTTGCGATGCGTATGAAAATAGTAGAACTCATGTTGTATTGATTTCCCCAGAAACATGGCGGAAAGAGGATGAGGGTGGAGGGGAAGAGCATTTTTTACATTTCCCGGAAAGAGGGAGGGAAACCATCGTGGAATATAAAAAAACGATTCACGAACCGGAGATGACGAGGTGCGATGCAATAAAAACAATAGCAGAATATTTAGAAGAAGAAGCTGTTGTCACCAATATAGGCATACCGGGCAAAGAATTGTATGCCATCAAAGATAGAGATTTGAACTTCTACATGCTGGGCAGTTATAGTCAGGCGTCTTCAATAGGCTTGGGGATAGCATTAAAGACGAAAAGAGAAACGATTGTTCTTGATGGTGACGGAAGTTTGTTAGCCACGAGTATCTTACCCACAATAGCAGCGGAAAGCCCCAGAAATCTCTCCATTTTTTGCCTGGACAATGGCACGTTAGGAAGCACCGGAGACCAGTTGACGAATGCTTATTCACAGGTGGATATGGAATTAATGGCGATAAGTGCGGGGATAAAGGAGACGATGAAGGTGCACACAGAGAAGGAGTTACAGTCAACTATCGAGGGTTTATACCACAGTAAAGGACCGAGATTCATTCACGTAATAGTGAAACCGGGCAATGTCCTCACCGTTGCGAACATAAAATTGACGCCAGAGCAAATAAAGAGGAGATTTATGAAGGCTATGCTTTGGCTTTGACTTTGACTTTAGCTTCAGCGATATACAATTGTCGCTCATTCACATTCCGCGTTTTATTATACAAAAGGGCAATTTAATAGACAAAAATAGAAAAATTTAAATACTGGCAGGGTTAAAAGAATAATTATGTATAAGAAAATAGGAGGTAAGTAAAAAGATGGAGAAGAAAACGGCAATTATTGCGGGGGTAACGATTGCAGTCGTTATCGCCATCGTTGGAATCGGTGCATATTATGCAACGCTTAAGCGACCGGCTCCACCAGCCACTCCAACCGTGGAAATAACATATACTGGCTGTGGTCCCATGCCAATGCTCTTAGCAACCGGGAAAATCGATGGTTACATGGCATGGCAGCCTTTCATCGCGGTTGCCGAGGAGGCGAAGATAGGGAAATTAGTGAGTTATTCTCAAGACCTGCCGCCCAAGGGGAAGTGGAAAGACCACCCATGCTGTTGCATATTCGTTAGAGATGATTTAGTGGAGAGGAATCCGCAGCTAATCGCAGATTTCTGCGCTTTAATGACTGTTGCTGATGAATATGTGCGTGAGCATCCGGATGAAGCCGCAGAGGTCGCTGCTGACTGGTTAGTGGGTGGAGGATCGATGAAATATGGTGAAATCATCGTATCCTCAGTAGAAGTGGAGAAGAAATCAATACCAACTATAAAATTCGTAACAGAGCCGTCAGATGAGTGGGTCAAGGGCAACGACCTGTTTCTGGATGTTCAAAGAGACCTTGGATATATCACGGAGAGATTGAAAGCCACGGGAATCGAAGAATCACACGCCCTCTTGTTCAACTTCACTCCCTACCGCGAGGCGAAGGAGATGTTAGAACGGGGTGAGATAATAACGCCTCCGGTAGAAGAAGGAACGATAGGTATAGGCTATCAACCTTCTGACCATCACACTCAACTATGGGTAGCATGCGATAAATGGGAGTATTTCAGGGACAATTATGGCATGTATTTGAAGGAAACAAAGCCCAAGGAAGAATACGAGTTCGTGGTTAACAATGAATCAGTGGCGAGGATAAGATTGACTCGGACTACTGCGGGTCCCGATATGATGACGCTTGTAGCCGGGAATACCCTTCAAATAGGATTGGTTGGTGTTCCCCCGGCTATCATCACAGTGGACAAGGGGACGCCCGGAAAGATCATTCACCCGATACACACGGAAGGGTCGGGATTGATCGTGACGAAGGACGCTCCTTGCGAAAGGGGGAACTGGACGAGTTTCATTGAATGGGTGAAGAAGAGGCATGAAGAAGGGAGACCGGTGAAAATAGCAACTCCTCTCAGGGGAAGTATACAGGACGTACAGATAAAGTATGCGCTAAAGGAGAGCGGAATAGAGACGGTAGAGGTTTAAAACGAAATGAAGCGATTGGTTAAAATTTTGCTTCCTATCCTCATCATCATTGGATGGGAAGCAATATCAGTTTTTTTAATAAAGAATGAGTTCATACTCCCAAGAGTTGAATCTGTTGTATTTATATTGATGCACCCACTTCAGGATATACTGGGATGTGGGAGTTTGGCGAAGAGTGCCGTTATAAGTATAAAAAGGGTGCTGATAGGATTTTTCATAGCTGCTCTCGTCGCCGTTCCATTGGGAATCGGGATGGGGTGGTCAGAAAAAATCCATGATTTCTTTTACTCGATCGTGGAACTCTTAAGACCGGTTCCTCCAATTGCATGGATTCCCTTAGCTCTCGCCTGGTTCAAAATAGGTTTGGCATCCATTGCTTTCATCATTTTTATAGGGGCTTTCTTCCCCATACTTCTGGACACTATTCATGGTGTTAATGGGATAAGAAGAACGTGGGTAGAGTCAGCTTATACATTGGGAGCGAATGATAGGCTGATATTATACAAAGTGGTAATACCAGGAGCTGCACCCACGATATGGACCGGACTGAGAGTTGGATTCGGAATCGCCTGGATGTGTGTAGTTGCGGCGGAGATGCTTCCCGGAACCACTTCAGGACTTGGTTATTTAATCATGTATTCATACAACTGGGGAATGGTAGATACCATTATTGCGGGGATGATAACCATCGGATTGATAGGGTTGGCAATGGATTTGGTATTCCGAGCAGTAGAAACCAGGAAATTCAAATGGAGGAGATTAGTATGATAAAAATGAGAAAGGAAGTTATTAAGTTTGCCCTACCATTATTTTTCTTCTCTTTTTGGGCAATCATGTCGTTGAAAGGTTTTAAGCCATCACTTTTCAATGTCCTTTTGGTCTTGGTTCATCCGACAGAAGACATTTTCGGTATTGGAAGTTTGGTGACTTGTATGGTGGTGAGCCTAAAAGAGATAGGGATTGGATATTCCGTAGCGGCATTTGCTGGCGTCATCCTCGGTATCCTCTTCTATTATAAGACCTTTGATGATTTCTTTGGCTCTACCATCAATACCTTAAGGCATATTCCAGATATCGCCTGGATACCATTACTTCTTGTATGGGCGGGAATAGGCATAAAGAGCATTGTGACGGTCATTTTCCTCGAATCTTTTTTTCCCTATCGTGATAAATACGGCGTATGGAGCAAAGAATACACCACGGCACTTGATAGAATCTGGCAAGTGTTTGGGTGTTAATAAGTTGCAAATAATTACAAAAATCGTTCTCCCAAGTGCGATGCCGCATATAGGGGCAGGAATGAGGATCAGTTTAGGGCTTGCTTTCATATCAATGACCGAAGCTGAAATGATAATGTATGCAGGGCAAGGACTGGGCTATTTAATAATGCTATCATGGCGAGCACAGAGGTTTGAGGTGCTATTGGCTGCTATTGTGCTTATTGGGATATTGAATTTGACGTTCGACCGAGTGTTTAGATATTTTGTGGAGGAGAAACTACTTAAATGGGAAAAGGGAATAGTAAAATAAAATAAGAGATGAACCACAAACTTGAAATCCGGAATCTAACGAAGACGTTTAATACAGAAGAGGGGGAACTGAAGGCTCTGGACAACGTCAGTATAGAAGTTAAGCCAGCGGAATTCTTGTGCATTATAGGTCCCTCGGGCTGCGGGAAGACAACGTTGCTCAGAATGATTGCGGGCCTGGAGCACCCGAGCAGTGGCGAGATTATTCTGGATGGTAAAGAAGTGAAGGGACCTTCTCCCGATAGAGGGATGGTATTCCAGGAATTTTCGCTATTCCCATGGCGCACGGTCATCAAAAATGTCATGTTTGGGCTCGAGATTCAGGGGATAGGTCGTGATGAGCGTTATAGAATTGCAGAGAAATACATAGAGCTTGTGGGTTTGAAAGGGTTTGAGAACCGGTATCCTTATGAGCTCTCGGGCGGTATGAAGCAACGTGTAGCGATTGCTCGCGCACTTGCGACTGACCCCGCGATATTATTGATGGATGAGCCCTTTGGTTCGGTGGATGCGCAAACGAGGAATGCGCTTCAGGAAGAACTGCTGGAGATATGGAAAAGGACAAAGAAGACCATTCTGTTCGTGACACACAGCGTTGATGAAGCGGTATATCTCGCTGATAGAGTTGCTGTTATGTCTGCGAGACCCGGTAGCCTTATCAAGTGCCTCGATATTGATATACCGAGACCGAGGAAGCGAACGAGTGTGGAAGCGAATATGTTCAGGGAGCAGTTGCTCATGTTGCTCAGCAGAGAACGTTCAAAGGCGTCTATTTCGGTTTAGATTTAGTGAGTCTCGGAGTGAAGTGTTAGCGAGAAAACAGGCTCCGTACTTAAGTACGGGGTATAGTGACTTTTTATACGAGGAAAATAATCAAACATAAAAGGTGTGATGAAAAATGCCAAGGAGAAGGATTTATGTAGTAGAAGCACCAAGCAAACGGAGTTTTAATGTAGCACTTCTCACGGGATGTATTCTGTTTGCAGGAGTGTTAGTAC
>JAGGRS010000157.1 GCA_021159475.1 Candidatus Methanophagales archaeon | reverse complement strand
CCAGCACATATAAGGTTATACCAACACCCGAAACAATCAAGCCCGTAGTGAATATGCGCCCATAGAAAGTTCCTGGTGTTATATCCCCGTATCCAACGGTGGTAATGGTAACAACGGTCATATACAAGGAATCGAACAGAGAGAGCCCTTCCAGATACATGAAACCCGCTGTGCCCACTATAACAACGAGGAGCAATAGAAGAAGAGCAACCAATACGTGTCTTACTGGCTCCATTGCCTTATCCTACCTTTATATTTTAATATGTAGCAGGCGCAGGTTAAAGGTTAATAAAGAGAAAGGGGAAAGAAGTAGAGGATGAGATGACGAAGGCATTGATATTCGAGCCCTTCTCCGGCGCTTCCGGCGATATGGTCATTGCCAGTCTCCTGGACCTGGGTGTGGATGAGTCGGAGATAGCAGATGGTATCGCGGCATTCAATCTCAGAATGGAAGTAGAGGAAGTGGAGAGAGGGGGGATTGTGGCTAAGAAGGTGCGATTTATTGGCGGTTTGGGCGGTGCAGAAGAGCGTTCATACCCGGAGATTGTCCGCATAATACGGGATAGCGGACTGGACAGTGAGATAATAAACAATTCTTTGCGCATATTCGAGCGGATAGCAGATGCTGAGGCGAGGGTGCACGGAGAGGACAAACAGCACCTGAGATTCCATGAACTCGGCGCCATGGATACAATCGGAGACCTTGTAGGGAGCAGTATCGCATTCTCAAGTATCCACCCTGATATTGTGATAAGTACTCCGATATCTGTGGGCAGGGGCTATGTAAAGACCGAGCACGGTCTCATGCCAGTGCCTGCACCTGCAACACTGGAGATACTGCGAAGGACTGATTTACTCTTTCAGGGTGGGGTCTCTCATTCTGAACTGCTCACACCCACCGGTGCGGCGATACTGGGGCATTTCGTCCATCGCTCGGTCGCTTCTCTACCACCACTGCGCATCACTGAAACTGGTTATGGTGCAGGCTCGAGAGACCTGTCGGTGCCCAATGTCCTGCGTGCGAGTCTGGGTGAGCCTGCCATGGAGCTCGCAACAGATAAGGTGGGTGTCCTCGAAACCAATGTTGATAATGTTACGGGTGAGATTCTTGGTAACCTGATAGAGGTCCTCATGACTGAGGGTGCGAGAGATGTAACAATCATACCCACATTGATGAAGAAAGGGCGCGCCGGGCATCTCATCAGAGTGATTACGGCGCCGGAGGACGTGCAGCGGATGGCTTATCTGCTCATGAGGGAGACCGGCACACTGGGTGTCAGGGAGATGGAGGTGCGAATGAGGTATATTGCCAGTCGTGAGAAGGAGAAGATGAAAGTGAAGATAAGAGGTAAAGAGCGGGAGGTGGGCGTGAAGATAGGGCGGAGTGCAGACGGTGAAGTGCTGAATATAGCCGCTGAGTTCGAGGATGCGAAGCGTGTGGCGAGTGAGCTGAAGATGCCGGTGAAGGATGTTATTAAGATTGTGGAAGGTGAAGCACGTAAGAATTTTTTTCTTTAAGATTCTCTCTTTAAATAATAATGCGGAGGTCGCCAAGAGGACAAAGGCGCAGCGTTGAGGTCGCTGTCCCGAAGGGGTTCGGGGGTTCAAATCCCCTCCTCCGCATTTATACATTCACCCCGAAATACTCATTTATTGACTTCGCTTCAAGTCCGCATCCACTCCTCTTCATACCCAGTATAGCGGATGCAGCCGCCTTTGCCGCCTCCTTCGTTGTTATGTATGGCACATTGAGGTCAATGCAAGCCCTCCTTATAAGATATCCGTCCCTGTAAGACTGCCTGTCTGTGATTGTGTTTATCACCAGCTTTATCTTGCCTGTGCGCATCAGCTCTATCACATTTGGCGAGCCATCATGCAACTTCTTCAACGCATTTACGGCGAGCCCCCGCCGCCTGAGATAGGTAGCGGTGCCTTCAGTAGCAACAATCGCCAGTCCCGCCTCCCTCAATTTCCGCACCACTTCCACCATCTCTTCCTTGTCCTCATCACGGACGGAGATGAATACCATAGCGTTGGAATCCAGCGGCAATGGGTTCCCTGCCGCAAGTTCCGCCTTGAAGAACGCTCTATCAAACCCATTATCTATACCCATCACTTCACCTGTGCTCTTCATCTCCGGTCGTAAAACGGTATCAACACCCCTCAGTTTCATGAACGGCAATACCACCTCCTTCACTGCTACATGCCTCTGCGCCGGCTCTTGCTCCTTGACGCCTATATCACGCAGTTTATAGCCCAGCATCACCTTAGCGGCGAGTTTCGCAAGTGGTATCCCCGTCGCCTTCGCCACATACGGAATCGTACGGCTCGCTCGTGGATTCACCTCCAGCACATAAACTGTGCCGTCCTTAGCTGCCATCTGGATATTAATCAGCCCTTTAATTCGTAAATTGAGCGCTATCCGTTGCATGTAATCCCGAACTTGCTCTATGACCTCCTCTGATAACGACTGTGGCGGTATAACACATGCAGAATCGCCGGAATGGATGCCCGCTTCCTCTATGTGCTCCATTATCGCTCCTATCAGTACCTCCTCGCCATCGCATACCGCATCCACATCTATCTCTGTGGCTTTCTCCAGGAATTTGTCTATCAGCACTGGCTTATCCCTTGATACACGAACCGCCTCCCTCATGTAGCGCTCCAGCTCCTCATCGTCATGCACTATCTCCATTGCTCTGCCGCCGAGCACATAAGAGGGACGAACAAGCACCGGGAAACCAATTCGCGATGCCACACTCTTCGCTTCCTCCACCGAACTCGCATAGCCACTATCAGGCTGTGGAATACCGAGCCGAAGCAGGAACTTGCTGAACCGCTCTCTGTCCTCCGCCATATCTATATTCTCGGTCTCGGTGCCGAGAATTCGCGTATCCATCTTCAGCCGCTCAAGTTCCGCTTTCAAAGGAACTGCAAGATTGACCGATGTCTGACCCCCAAACTGCACCATCACACCGTCATACTTCTCCTTCTCTATAACATTCATCACGTCTTCAAGCGTGAGGGGCTCAAAAAAGAGCCTGTCTGAGGTGTCATAGTCCGTGGACACGGTCTCAGGGTTGTTATTTATTATGTGCGCTTCTATCCCCTCTTCCTTCAACGCCTTTACCGCATGCACAGTGCAATAATCAAACTCGATACCCTGCCCTATCCTGATAGGACCGGCACCGATAATCAATACCTTCCTCGTGGTTAAGGGTTTCAATTCACACTCGGTCTCATAAGTGGAGTAGAAATACGGCGTCTTTGCTTCAAACTCAGCCGCACATGTGTCCACCATCTTATACGTCGGGATGATTCCTTTTGATACTCTCAGGTCGTGTATCGCTTCACGCGTTCGCCCTGTTAACTCCCCTATTCGCGCATCGGTGAACCCCATCCTCTTCGCTTCTCGCAATAGCTCCGCGGTGAGTTCCCCTTCACTGTTCCGTAACTTCAATTCCATCTGCACTATCTTCGCTATCTTATGTATGAAGAACGGGTCTATACCGCTCAGTCTCGCTATCTCCTCTATACTGATGCCCCTCCTCAATGCTTCATATATAACAAATATCCGCTCATCTGTTGCTGTTTCCAATTCCCGCTTCAGCTCAGCCTCGCTCCAGCTTTCATAACCCGCACCTAAGTCCTTATCTATATCTAAGGAACGAATAGCCTTCTGTAACGCCTCCTCAAATGTGCGCCCTATCGCCATCACCTCGCCTGTGCTCTTCATCGAGGTCGTCAAGCTCCTGTCGGCATCCGGGAATTTGTCAAATGGCCATCTCGGTATCTTCACCACCACATAATCTATTGCGGGCTCGAAACTCGCCGGTGTCTCCTTCGTCACATCGTTCCTTATCTCATCCAGATGTAGCCCGATAGCTATCTTCGCCGCTACGCGCGCTATTGGATACCCCGTTGCCTTTGACGCCAGTGCTGAACTCCGCGATACACGGGGATTCACCTCTATCACCCTGTATTCACCATCCTTCAATGCAAACTGGATATTACACCCGCCTTCCACTCTCAATGCTCTTATTATCTTTATCGCCGCGGCACGCAACATCTGGTGCTCCTCATCGCTCAACGTCTGTGAGGGCGTTACCACGATTGATTCGCCGGTATGAATCCCCATCGGGTCTATGTTCTCCATGTTGCATACCGTGATACAGGTATCCTTTGCGTCACGAATCACCTCATACTCTATCTCTTTCCACCCAAGCACGCTCTCCTCTACCAGAACCTGATGTATCCGCGACATCTGCAACCCATAAGCGACCTGCGCCCTCAACTCCTCCATAGTTCGGGCTATCCCCCCTCCCGTGCCACCGAGTGTGTAGGAAGGACGGATGATGAGCGGTAAAC
This sequence comes from Candidatus Methanophagales archaeon, assembly GCA_021159475.1. GTDB lineage: Archaea > Halobacteriota > Syntropharchaeia > Alkanophagales > Methanospirareceae > G60ANME1. Next base: position 2,154 of record JAGGRS010000157.1, on the reverse strand, counting down.
CCAATCTTGAAGCGGCTTCCTCCGCCTCTTCTACCGATGTTACCGTTACACCCCTCGGTATCGGCTCATTTATGCGCTCCATCGTCTGTTTGAACCTTTCACGCTCTTCTGCGTTATATATGGCTTCTAAGGGCGTGCCAAGCACTTTCACACCATAATCGGAGAGGACACCACGCTCTGCCAGTTCCGCCGTCAGGTTCAGTGCGGTCTGCCCACCCAAACCGGCTAATATACCATCCGGGCGCTCCTTCTCCACTATCTTCGCTACTATATCAGCCACCAGCGGCTCGATGTATATGACATCTGCCATCTCGAAATCGGTCATTATCGTTGCTGGATTGGAATTCACAAGCACTACATGCACACCCTCCTCCCTTAACGCCCGACACGCCTGCGACCCCGAGAAATCGAACTCGGCTGCCTGCCCTATCTGTATGGGACCCGAACCTATTACCAGCACCTTCCTGATGTCTCCCGCTTTTGGCACTTCCCTTCGCTCACTCTATGACGTTACGTGGATTTAAGCATATATTCCCTCAGACTGAGAAGTACCATACTGATAACTATGCAAAGAGCAAGTATGGATATCATCATGTTGAGTTCGGGGATTTTGCCTTCCATTGTCAGTATCAACCCCCCGATGACCGCGATCAGGGCAAAAGTAGTGCAAATAGCGAGGAAACAGCCTCTGAAGAGCGATTCCATGATTGCTCCTCCGCCTCTCGATTTGTAATACACAGTGCAGATGACAAAAGAAATGGCGAATATCAACAATGTAAATGGCATTGGAACGGGATTCCCTCGTTGCACGAGGAAGACCAAGCCAAGAGCTATATAAAGCATCAGAAATGCGAGTGCCACAGATAAAGCCACTCCATTCAGGTATCTCCTATACTCCCACTTCATTATTATTTCACAAGTGTTGTGAGTCTATGAAAACAAAAACCGCTACTTTTATATATACCTACTCTTTTTGTAGTGAAGTAGGAATAGGAGGTAAAGAGAAGAGATGAGGATGAAATATACGTTTGCATTTACATTGCTCATTCTCGCTGCAGTAGCGGGAATTGCATCAGCGCAGAATGCGGGAGCGGAAGGTGCCGGTGCTGTCACCGATGCCAGCTGGATAGCGATAGCGGCGGGTATAACAATGGTTGGTTCAGCTATTGCTGCAGGTATTGGAATATCTGCTACGGGAACTGCGGCGACCGGAGCAACGGCGGAGAAGCCCGAAGTATTTGGTCGAGTGCTGATATTTGTCGCACTTGCGGAAGCAATAGCTATATACGGGCTCCTGATTGCTTTCATGCTCTGGACGAAGATACGAGTATGAAAGTGAGGCAGAGCACAAATATAAATAGAGATATAGGGGAACTGCGTAAGAGGTTAAGGGAGAATATGCTTTTACGAGCGCTCCCTTACGCTTTACTTATTTCCGGACTCACTATTACGGGCTTATTCCTCGGTTTCATACTCGCCATGTCACGGGGCTATGGAGAGCTGTTATGCTTTCTACTCTCACTCTCTCTTTCATTTCTCGGTTTCTTCTTCGCTTTGCTCATCTCTTACCTCGCCGCTATACGTGTAAATCCCCTCCCTTAGTGTGAACAAAAGTTAAGGGTTAAGATTTAAGGCTTTAAGCTTTATTTGGGTTATCATATCTTTCATGTATAGTGATAGAAATGGTTGAGGGGCTACCAGAGCGTGGTAAGATATGGTATAATGGCAGGTTTCTGGACTGGAAAGATGCGAAGGTGCATGTGCTCGCACACGGTCTCCATTACGGGACAGGAGTCTTCGAGGGTATAAGATGTTACGCAACGGATAAAGGCTCGTTCATCTTCAGGTTGGATGACCATATTGCACGGCTGTATCGGTCTGCGGAACTGTATAAGATGACAATCCCCTACACGAAGGAAGAACTGAAGAATGCGATAAAGGATACGATTAGAATAAACGAACTGGATGCGTGCTATATAAGACCTATCGCATTCTATGGCTTCCACCACCTGGGTGTGAATCCGGAGGGCTGCCCTGTTGAGTGTGCAATCGCGGTATGGCGCTGGGGCACTTATCTTGGCGAGGAGGCGCTGGCGAATGGTATAAGATGCACTTTCTCTTCATGGCGCAGAATAGACCCCAATACGTTACCGG
>JAGGRS010000109.1 GCA_021159475.1 Candidatus Methanophagales archaeon | reverse complement strand
TCCTCATCAGTGCACTCAGAGTTATCTATGGCATTGCACTTGCAGGCTCGCTCGCCGTGCCTCTCGGGCTTTCCACCTATAATAACCGCTTTGATAGAATCATTGCCCCTATTGTTTACCTCCTGTATCCGATACCGCATATCGTGCTTCTCCCACTTATCATTCTCCTCTTTGGTATCGGTGACCTCTCCAAGATAATCCTGATAGCAATTATAGTCTTCTTTCAGATTCTCGTGACCACACGTGATGAGGCACGCAATATAAGCTCGAACTACATATTCTCAATGCTATCCCTGGGTGCAACCCCCATGGATATATACAGGCATGTGATTCTTCCCGCATGTCTGCCCGCGATACTCACCGCAATGCGAATAAGTGTGGGCACCGCAATTGCAGTGCTGTTCTTCGTTGAGTCTTTCGCAACCCAGCGGGGACTTGGCTATCTGATCATGTATTCATGGAGCATGATGGATTATCCAGCTTTATACGCCTCGATAGTAGCTATGGCGCTGCTTGGATTCTCTTTATACATAATTCTGGAGTGTGTGGAGAGGAAGCTCTGTGCATGGGTGTATCTATAGTGGTATGGCTACACAATCATTGTAGCTGCCGATGCTATCGCGGAAAACCGCTCTACCGCCTCCCTCGCCACCGGTCCCCTTATCTCCGAACCCTTCGGCGTGCCCCTGTCATCCACAATAATCGCGGCGTTATCCTCAAACTTCACTCTTAGCCCGGACGGACGCCTGTATTCTTTCCTCTGCCTTATTATCACCGCCTTCAATATCTGCTTCTTTATCTCCGGTCTGCCCTTCTTCACCGCTACCACCACCATATCTCCCACGCCCGCCTTCGGATATCTGTTCTTTACACCCCGGTAGCCCTTTACCGCTATTATCTGCAATACCTTCGCACCGGTATTATCCACGCAATCCAGCCGAGCACCTGCTGGTAGCGCCTTCGTTATCTTCGCTCTTACGCCTTTCATCTCCCATCACTAATATAACTCCTCTTCTTTATCATTAAAAATAAGTTAAAATTGAACGGTCTCCAGGAACTTATCCATGCTTTTGTAGACCACATTCCCCACCACAATGACATCAGCGTATTGCTTCATCTCCTTTGCCTTCTCTTTTGTATCTATCCCACCGCCATAGAATATAGACGCCTTACATCTCTTGCTCAGCTCCCTGACCAGCTCAGGGTCGCCATAAGTTCCACTATACTCTACATACACGATGGGCAGATGGAGATATTTCTCTGCATAGAGTGCGTATGCAACGACATCATCAGCACTGAGGTCTGTCTGTGCCTTTGTGAGTTTAGCAACCGCCGAGTCGGGGTTCAATACGATGTATGCCTCCGGTATCACCTTATCCCATACAATCGCACCACTCTTTATCCATTCCACGTGCTTACCCACTATCCATCTCGAGTCCATAGCATTAAGAACCAGTGGCACGAAGACATAATCTATGCCCTCATACACGACCGCTTCGGGCGTTACGGGCTCCAGAATCTTCGGGATTCCATAATGTCTCAGGAGCGATATAAGCATGGAGGTATTTTCACGTGTGATATTCTGTGTGCCCGAGACCATTATAGCATCGGTGCCACTGCTCACAATCGTATCCAGAGCTCGCTTATTGATGGGTTTATCCGGGTCAAGCTTCGTGATATGACTCCAATCCCGCCACGGCACATCATCATTATCAGACATCGTGCATTGTTAGGTTAGCAATATGAACGATGAATGGGAGACCTGACTAAAATACGCTACCCGTCACTGCTTCGGGTAGTATCTTCAGCAGGTAGCCCTCATATAGCGATTTCTTCATCTCGCATATATCCGATAATTTCCGCTTCCCTATCTCTATCTGCCGCACCTTATCCTCCTCCCCGGGTTCCAACTTCACACGCAATCCATCGAGATGTATGATGGTGGAGAACTCCTCTCCGAGCTTTGGCGGGATGGTCATATCTATCAGCTCCTTTATGAAGAGTGGCGAAGTAGCCAGTGGGTCCTCTTCTATCTCCCGCCTCCTGGCATCAAGCTCAACTCGCAGCCCTTCCGCCATCTGCTCCAGCTTCTCTATCTCATGCTTTCGCTTCATCCTCTCTGTTCTCCTACCTATGCCACCTACATAATGCGGTATGTCCATCTCGGGAGGACCGCCAACGATGATATAAGGCACCTCTAAGCCCTCACACAGCTTCGCCTTCTCCTCTATGCACTCCTTGAAATTGCCAAATATAAATACCGCGGCATCGCATTCCTCTATTATCTTCTTCTCCTCCACCTTTATCTGCGCTATTCTCTTACCTACGCCTCGCGCCAGACCCATCATATTGGTGATGGCGCCTTTCCGCCTTAAAAATTCCGCAATATCACACATCGGGTCAACGGCGTGATGTCTACCAAGAGAAGGAGCCACGAGCATTATCTCCGCACCTGCAAGTGGTAAATCCACTAACTTCCCTCCTACCTCCTTCACCTTACCCTTTATTACCGGCTCTTCCTCCGCTGGAAACGCCAGATGCAGCATCGTCTCTGTCTGCATCACCATCTCCTGAAGGATGAACCCACCTATATCCTGCACCAGCTCCTTCAACTCATTGAACTTATATACACCGCCGGAAAACATCATTATCTTATACATCTCATACCCCTCCCTCGCTTAGTTTCTGTGCACTCACCATCTCTTCCGCCTTCCTCTTCCATTCATCGGTTATCGGATTCTCTGATGCGATGATAGTTAGCCTGCCCTGGGATTGTGCCGGAATGGGATAACGAACACGAGCGCCCTCAGGTAATATCCTATCCACCGCATCCAGTATCCTCGTATTCAGGTCTTCACGTGGGTCATAGACCACCATCTTCATCAACTCCTGCATCTCTTCCGGACTCAAATCTACACTTATCTCCAGTCTGCTCAACTGTTTCACACGCTCACCGAACTTATCCCAGAGCAATGCGAGCAATCTGGGCACATACCTCTCGTTCGTCACCTTTAATCTCTTATCACCCCTGATTGTCATGTCATTCACGGTAACGGGACTTGGCACCCTGCCAACCTTGACAGAGATGATGAAGACGTGCTCCGCTGGATTGCAATACATATATACATTGTCCACATTACTGTGTAACCCTATATCCCTGAACACATTCTGACAGATCTTACTATAACTCGCATTGGCAAATTCATCCCCTCCCTCTACTCTCACTTCCATCGCATATCACCATTAAATTATCACCCTATATATTTCTTTTTTGCTTCTTTACTCGCTCACCAAGTATGCAGCCACCGCCCTGGATACCACCTATTGGATTTGATGGCGTTCCAAATTGGTGCATACACCTGCCAAGCACTGCTGCGCCACGTGCCAGTGCGTCATCCGCGAATATCACCTCTTTCTCCATATTCCTCTCAAACAGGTCACTTAACTTGTGGAGCACCAATTCGGGTTTCCGTCCGGTAATACCTGCGCGTCCGGTGATGCCTATCTTCGTGTTTGGCAGTAATAACCCCTCATCCTTCGCTATCCCCACCAGCCGCTCAGTGATACTTGCCGAGACCTCATCAATGACATGATGGACATAGTGTATGCCAGCATCCTTTGCTATCTCCTCGCCTATTTGCCCTATCTTGGGCAGATCAGACATGTTATCACCGGCATCAACGCCTATCAATGTGACACCGTTTCTCCTCGCTGCTGCTACATTCACCGGTGAGCCACCGAATCTTGTCCCGGACTTAACCTTCTCTATCCTCAGATGGCTCAATACCTCCTCCGCATACGCTTTCACCACCTCCTTCTTCACTCTGCCTCTCCCTCGCTCCCGACTCGTGAAATCGAGTACCGATGGATACTTCTCACTCACTATTTTAGAGACCAGTGCATCAGGAATAGCACCTGCGAGTCCACAGAAACTGCCTATCACCTTCGAGTATGGCAACTGGTCATTGGTTATACGACCTGCGAGGGTGGTGCCGAAATCCAATGAGAGGACAGGATTGCGGTAATCAACATCAAGCCACTTAGCAGCCTCTTTTAAACCCGCAGTTACAAGTTCGCCCTCCATCTCATTTGCTACCAGCGATTCCCCGGCGGGTGCTTCGTTTCCGGTTACGGCACCGTCGAAATATGTCCTGTCCATTCTGGAATACTTCCTGAGTTCAGCCGGGATATCATCAATGGTCATTGGTGAGATCATCTTCCGCGGTGGCACACCGGCGAGCATGCAGCCCTTAGCCAGTGCCTGTATCACTCCCTGCATCTCCTCGACCGTGGAGAAACCCGCAGTTACACCAGAGGAGCGAACCACGAAATGCAAATCCGGAACTGTTATCCCTGCGGCTGCTGCACAGTCCTGTAACGTCTTCTTCACCAGCTCTGCTATCGAATCAACCGAGAGCTCGACCATGGTTATCGTATGGCAGAATGCACCCTCACGCGATAGAGCTTCCCTGGTCATCCTGACAGCCTTATCCAGTATATACGTCTTACCGCTCTTCAGGTCGGTAGCACTTATAATAGATTTGGTAGTGCTGTTTCCGAGTTCGACACTTGCCACGATGAAGATGGGTCGCAAAGTGAGGTCGCCTCTGGAGAGCCGTAGTATAAAGAAGAGGTCGCTGTAACTGATTCTTTTGGTATGCAGTATCCTGGGATGGTATCTCCTCCTGAATAAGGGCATTGTTGCTCCTGCTCCTATACAGAATTACATATTATATACCTGCCCCTGTATAAAATATAAACCCCCTGATGATAGAAGTCTCACTTGTCCTCCCGGCGTATAACGAAGCGATGCGACTGCGCAATACCGTTGAGAAAGTTGCCCTTAGATTGAGCGATATCACATCCTCTTTTGAGATCATCATCGCTGAAGATGGCTCCACAGATGGAACGGAGCGAGTAGCAAGGGAGCTTGCACAGGAACTCCGTTTTGTGCGGCATCTACACAGTGATACACGACTGGGACGCGGTAGAGCATTAAATCGCGCATTTAGAGCCGCAAAGGGTGATATACTGGTTTATATTGATGTTGACCTCGCAACAGACCTGATACACCTCCAGGATTTGATAGATTTTATACGTGCAGGCTATGATATAGCAACGGGCTCGAGGATGTTAAAGGGTAGTGATGTGAAGCGGTCTATAACGAGATTGGTAGCGAGCAAGGGGTTCAATTTCCTTACTCGGCTGTTCTTAAAGTCTGAGTTGCGTGACCACCAGTGTGGATTCAAAGCGTTCAGGCGCGATTCGCTATTCGCTATCATGGACGATGTGAAGGATGAGCACTGGTTCTGGGATACAGAGCTACTGGTGAGAGCGCAGAGAGCGGGCTATAAAATAAAAGAATTCCCGGTTCGATGGCGGTGCTCCGGCGATACAAAGGTTGATATGAAGCGTGATATAATAGGCATGGGGTATCAGATACTGAGACTGTGGTGGGAATTGAGATTTCACCCTGTCTAAATTTCGTTCGGTATTCGGGAATACGGTGAAACTTACTCAATCAGGGATAGACCACATGCTAAAACGACAGGTAAATTTGATAGACATATTGCCGTAAGAATAAAGCTAAATATATGGTTGTTATATATGAAGAAAATGAGGAGGTTATAACATCATTTATAACTTCGGATCTCGAAAGGATAATTAGGAGGGAAATATTATGGAAGCGAGCTTAAAGGTGGAAGAGCTAGAGAAGTTGGACATTGACTACGACCGTGATAGATTTATATAAGTTTTGGACCCCCAACTGCTGCAGATGATGCCGTGCTCTTAGATAGTGATATAATCATACGATATAGGGGTGAGAAAGTAATAGGGATAACGGTGCCAGATTTTTCGCGGAGATTTAAGTGAACATAAGCTGAGCTTCTCCAACGGGATGCCCCGCTTTTCAAAGCGGGGTGGCGTGGATGGGGCTTTTTATAAGCACGATGCAGATCCTAAGTTGCACAGAGTCTAACCAAAGATATTTAAATAGATAAAACTTAAAATAAATCATGGCAAATCACAAATATGTAATAAGGGTCGATGGTAAGATCGTGTGGGAAGGACTAAATGTGGAAGAGGTCTTTCGTAAAATCAAGAGGGAGAATCCAGAAAAAAGAGTGGCACTTGCTTGGATACCTACAAGGGAGGAGATATTAGTTGTCTAAAGTTTCGTTCAGGTATAAAGAGCGTGGTAGTGCAACCTTTGAAAAGGTTTTGAGACCCTTGATAAATCTTGAAATATACTCGGCAATTGATGAAGAATGGTACATTGTCGAAGATATGCTTGTGGATAGTGGTGCCGATCTTTCTTTATTGCCATATCGCCAGGGTAAATTGTTTATTTTGGATATAGAATCTGGAGATGAAATAGAAATAAGAGGGATTGTCCCGTACTCCAAACTTACTGTTTATCTTCATCGCTTAAAATTCAGGATTGGTCAGATGGAATTTGATGCTCCCGTAGGTATTTCAGAAAGTGATGATGTTCCGCCAATTTTAGGTAGAGTGGGTGCTCTCGATAATTTCTTTGTAGAATTTGACAGAGGAAAGGAGGTTGGGTTCAGTTGAGAAGTCCTAAGAAGCCACCAGGGATGCCCCGCTTTTCAAAGCGGGGTGGCGTGGATGGGGCTGCTCTTCTATTCTTCGGAAATACTGTGAATACGCAG
>JAGGRS010000201.1 GCA_021159475.1 Candidatus Methanophagales archaeon | reverse complement strand
TTATTTTCTTCTCTTCCACGTGCCGCCTTGTTCTCGCCTTCCTATCCTCCTCCAAATTTCCGATATAACTATAACTTGTAATTACCTTTTTGAACCACTCGCCGCTGACCCTGCTCTTGCTCCTGCCCTCTTCGCTATTATCTCCTCTATGCTCCTCTGCTCTTCCACGCCTCGCACTCTGTCAATGAAATTGAATAGCGTCTTGGCATAGAGGCTCTGCTCATTTATCTTTATCACGTGCGATTTCCCTATGTCCAGCTCGGTCAGTATGCCCGCGGCTACGAGGTCAGAAACAGCTTTCCTGACGGTAACATGGCTCTTATCCAGTGTTTGTGCGAGTTTGGTGATATTGGTGAAGTATCCTGGATGATTGTAGAACAGGAGTATTATATCAAGATGCGTGCTATTTCCGAACATCTTCTCCAGTATTTTCATACATTCATTATTTTATTTTTCATTGTATTTATATATCTTGAATTATATATTAAGGGGCAGTAGGGTAGCCAGGTTATCCTCGTGGCTTTGGGAGCCATGGACCCCAGTTCAAATCTGGGCTGCCCCATCAAACTTTCTTTCAAAAGAAAGTTTGAAGCGTTAAGAAGAAGTTTTCGGTGGCCAATTCTTATCCATCCAGCCAGGAATCCTGCCACTGTCCCTCGGTCCCACGAGCACAGTCCAACCAGTAATATCCTCTGTCTCACCTGATAGCCGTGCTGCAAGTCCTGGCAATATCATTGTCTTGTGCTTGACCTTCTTCTCCACTTCATGCGCCTCTAACGTCTCTTTTATCGTATCCGCTGTGAACTGCCCACCCGCAACTGCGGATTCCACACCTATACCTTCCGTGTCCACAACCATCAGATAGGAGTCTATTTTATTTGATGATAGATCGCTCTCCACAGTGTAATAAGTCAATGCGAAATTGGTAGTGACGAACAGTGGCGATTCCGGACCTGGATTCCCTATCTCCCTCAGCCCTGGCTCCACACTCACCGGACGCCTTGGATCCGTGTATATATTGGCAGCCAGTGTCCGCTCAGTTATCAATGCGTGCGGTTCTATCGAGTGCATAATCATTATATCGGCGTATTTTATGATGAATATACAGGCAATCATCGCTTCCCAATAAGACGCATACAGTGCATCATCGTGAACCATCCACGCAGTCATTGGCACGGCGAGCAGTGGATAGGCAACTCCTCTGTTACCCTCTTCTATTCCCGCGCGCCTGAGCTTTATGAACCGTTCAAAGGTATCTGCAAGCCCCTTACCCGCTGGATATGTGCCAGGGTCTAACACTATATCATTTATACCCTCACGGGCGAAGGTCAATGCCATTCGTGTCAGCATGTCGAGATTAGTGGAGTGTAGCGTAACGGGCACCTTATAATGCCTCGCTATTCGTAGCATTTCGCTCCAGTTCCTCTCATTCGCAGCATACAGTAATGGATTCCTGTCGGGGACCTCCTTCAAGCCCTCTTCCACCACCTCAGGCTCAAATGAGCAGAGCACAAGCGGCAAATCGGTCTCTTCTGATACGCACCTTACACACGCTTTATATTGCTCGGCATTGGACGAGACTGAGCGAATGGCGATTCCATCCAGTCTAAGAAATTCGCCCACATAGAACTTCTTCCATTCTGTTATCGCCCTCACCCGCGCTCTCAATTCCTCCTCTGGCATCGTGTCCCAGACGTCATAGACAAGTGCAGTTCGATTGAAGAATGTGAGTTCATGCCGATGCAGGACGTCCTCGCCACCTATTCTCATTGCATTCTCTCCCACACCTATCTGAACTTCGCGCACCTCGGGCGCCAGCAATTCCGCCAGTTTCTTAGCCTTAGCCTCGTATTTCGGCTCAGACAGCGGTGGGCACTCACTCAAATCCCTCTTTCGGTCCAGAAGAAGAGATGCGAAGGCTAAGCATGTCTTCTCGCCGCATTCCCTGCAGTTCGTCCCTGGCAGGAACTTCCACACATCCATCGGACTACTCAATTTCATCTCTCTTTATAATCATCCCCCGAATTCTATTTTATCTTTATCACCCTGTACTTATTCCTCATCTCTTTCGTTATGAATCCAAATCCACATCTGTTACCCACTATCTCGATTGCTATGAGCTTATCCGGATTCTTAAGGTTCACCTTCGGCTTACGACCGTGAATCTTCTCCAGGAGGTCGTAGAAGTATCCGCCAACCTCTCTCTCCACAGCCTGGCTGGACACCTTATCCTTCATCCCTCGCCTCTCTACACGGAATCCAAAGGTGTCCCCTGGCTCAAATTCGTCTATATATCGCTCTATTCTCCTCTTCAATGTCTCTATTAAATTCTCGGGTGAGACAAAGAACGCATCGTCAATGGGTATCACCCTGCTCAGGTGTGCATACTTCTTGCTCTCCGCATCCTCCAGGAACTCCACTATGTCATTCACGTTCCCTATCAATACATCCCTGAAACCAGAGGGTTCAAAATCGCCATCCTCGCTCAGCTCCTCCAATAACGCATCCTCCATGTTCCTCTCCGCCACCACCAATACGTTCCAATTCTCCATCATCTCACATCCATATATTTTTATTCATTGAAACAAAATAAATTTTGTGTCTCTTATCTTATCTCGATGAGCAGAGCAGAGCGTGCGAGGGACTATGAAGCTTATGTTGAGCTGTGCGACGTGATACGGGAGATGGACGATTTTGTGGATGCGATAGTTGTGGAGGGCGTGCATGACAGGGAGGCGCTGGAGGCGCTGGGCGTGACGAAGGAGATAGCGACGTATTCAGCGGGATTCAGCTATGCGGGTTTCGTGGACTACTTGATGAATAGATACAGGCGCATTACGATACTCACGGACTATGACAGAGCGGGAAAGAGGCTGAACCGGCGATTAACGGCGAGTCTGGAGCGAGCGGGTGTGAAAGTGGAGAACCAGTACAGGGAGAGGATAGGCAGGATATTGTGTCTTCGTGGCATCAGGGATATAGAATCAATAACATCACTGACGAAGCGGTTTTAGTTTAGCCAGCATGTCGCTCAGTTCACGAACACTGAATTGCCCGGGCGCTACGGGCTCATCTTCTATGAACCCGTAAGTCAGGACTGAGCCATATAATGGTGCTATTACACGCAGATGCCTCCCCCAGTCCCCCATCCCGATAGTAATCAATGGCTGACCATTGCTCGACACCCGATGTGTCAATTGGAGCAGGTTTAAAGCATCATGCGCCGTTCGTGGTGTGACAGCGACCTTTGCGATGCTACCGCCTGCTTTATACATGCCATCAATGAGCTCCAGTAGCTCGTCTGGGGCGGGCATACCGTAGAAATCGTGGAACGAGAGTATGACGGGGATATGATGCTTCTTTGCTTCTTCTATTATCTCGTCCCTGCCATCCGCAAGGAACTCGATGTCAACGGCATCCACCAGCCCGGTTGCCACTACACTGCGGAGAATCCCAATCCGTTCATCTTCAGTGCCCGTGAAAGACCCGCCCTCCTCCCTCCTCCTGTTCGTGACGATTACAGGCATGGTCAGTCTCAGCGTCGTAAGGAACTCCTTCACTCGCTCGACACTCCGCTCCTCGGGCTCTAAAAGGTCTATTCTCAGCTCTATTATCGCCGCGCCACTCGCATCCGCACGTGCTACCGCATCCATTGAGAGCCGATTCAGCACTGCTGCTATAACCGGTGCATAGCCCAATTCCACATCGCCTATCTTATTCAACATCCTTAAATAGACATGGTCTTACTCTATTATTAATGGAATAGCCGGGGTGTGGTAGAGGCATCCCTTGGGACTGTGGATCCCAAGACCTGGGTTCAAATCCCAGCCCCGGCCTTTTGCTCCGGGAAGAATGAGCCATTTATATTTCGGCGGTGCAGATGTGGTGGAACTGGCAGAGGAGTATGGCACGCCACTCTACATAACGGACGAGAATAGGATAATAGAGAATTTCAGAAGCTATAAAACCGCATTTGAGGATTATGATACGGACATTTACTACGCGGTGAAGGCGAACGGCAATTTAGCGATATTAAAACTGCTGGCACGTGAAGGTGCAGGTGCTGATGTGTTCTCAACGGGCGAACTCCAGCTAACGAAGCTGGCGGGCATAGAGCGGGAGAAGATACTGTTCAATGGCAATTCAAAGAGTGATGACGACCTGATAGCGGCGGTGGAATCGGGCGTTCGGGTTTCCGTAGATTCGTATGACGAATTGAACGCCTTAGCATCGGTATCGGAGCAGCTCGGGGCTGAAGTGGAGATTGCTATACGTGTAAATCCCGATATATCGGCTGATATAAATCCGAAGATAGCAACGGGCTTGAAAGAATCGAAGTTCGGTGTTCCCTATGGGGAGGTGATGAAGATATGTCGTGCGGCACACAGTATGCGGAACATCTCGCTCAGGGGTCTGCATTGCCATATCGGCTCACAGATACTGGATGTGCGCGTATTTGGTGATGCCGCAGATAAGATGTTGAATCTCGTTGCGAGCCTGCATGAAGCCGGTATAGAGCTTGAATTTGTAGACCTCGGTGGTGGGCTCGGGATAGGATACAGACCTGAGGAGAAGGCTCCAACGCCCGCGGAACTCCATGATGCGCTCTTACCAGCATTTGAGCGTAATAAAGCGGAGGCGGGCATAGCACCAAAATTGATATTGGAACCCGGGCGGTCTATTGTGGGCTCAGCATCCATACTCGTGAGCCGTGTAAATGCCGTCAAGCACGCGTTCAAGAATTTCGTAGCGATAGATGCAGGATTCAATCTCCTGATAAGACCGGTGATGTATGATGCGTATCATGAGGTGGTGGTAGCGAACAGGTATAACGAGCCATGCACCGAATTATATACCATTGTGGGTCCCATCTGTGAAGCGGGCGATATAATTGCCAGGGATAGACTGCTGCCGGAGGTGAAGAGGGGCGACCTGATTGCGATACTCGATACGGGCGCTTACGGGTTCTCAATGAGTTCCCAGTATAATGGGCGTCCGCGATGTGCGGAAGTGCTGGTCAGGGACGGGCATGCAGACCTGATAAGGGAGAGAGAGAGCTTTGAGGACCTGTTACGGAATCAAAAGGTCCCGGCGAGGTTGAGATGATGAGAACAGGTATAGGTATACTGGGTCCTGCGGGGACTTTCTCGGAGATGGCGGCGTTGAAATGGGTGGGTTTGAAGAGGATGAATTTAGAGACTGAGGTGGAGATGCGATATTATGATACAATACTGGATGTATCGGAGAGCATACTCACAAAGGAGGTGGATTATGGGATAGTGCCGATAGAGAACTCATTGGAAGGGTCAGTTGGTGAGACTCTGGATGTCTTATCGGGCGAAAATGCCGAACCGGGAACGCAAATGCAGATAGTGGGGGAGATTTTAGTGCCAATAAAGATATGCCTGCTGGCATTGAACAATTTTGAGCGTGTAAAGAAGGTTGTTTCGCATCCACATGCACTGGCGCAGTGCAAGCGATTCCTGCGAGCGAGATGCAAGGATAAGGAGGTGAAGCCGGTGGATAGCACAGCAGTGGCAGCGAAACAGGCATCGCAGTCAGAGGAGATTGCAGCATTGGCGTCAGAAACAGCCGCGGCTGAATATCACCTCAGAATAATAGAAGAGAACGTGCAGGACCGCGATAGTGTAACGAGGTTTGTAGTCCTCTCTTCCACCAACATGCGGACAGCACCAACCGGACGCGATAAGACTTCTATACTGATCTACCTCAAGGACCGCCCGGGTGCGCTATATGATGTTCTGGGCGAATTTGCCCACAGGGGTATAAATCTCACGAAGATTGAGTCAAGACCATCAAAGCGGGCTATGGGTGATTACATGTTCCATATAGATTGTGAGGGACATATAGAGGAAGAGGCGATAAAGGATGCGTTAGCAGGCATAAAAAAGCGAGTGGCGATGCTAAAAATCCTGGGTTCTTACCCCATGGCGGAGGGTTTGTAGTCTTCAGTTTCACATATGATTGATTGTAGCGCCTTTGATGAGATATATTCAATCTATGAATCCATCAGACCAGCGATAATAGCCAGACTGGAGGAATTCCGAGAGCTGAGGGATAGGGGCAGTGAGGAAGACATATTCAAAGAGCTTGTATACTGCCTGCTCACGCCACAATCGAGGGCAGAACTCTGCTGGAAGGCAGTAGAGAACCTTGCTAAGCAGAATCTGCTATTAGCGGGCGATAGAGAATCAATCGCGAATAATTTGAGAGGCGTGAGGTTTAAAGTCCGTAAAGCGCAATATATCATAGAGGCGAGATGTAAATTCATGGTTGATGGAGAGATAAGGCTAAAAAGCAGGCTATGTGCATTCAATGATGTAAGCGATGCGAGAGATTGGCTGGTTGGCGCTGTGCGAGGACTTGGCTATAAAGAGGCGAGCCATCTGCTGCGAAATATAGGGTTAGGAGCCAATCTTGCGATTCTTGATAGACATATCCTGAAGAATTTGAAGTTGTTAGGGGTGATAGAGGAGATACCGGCGAGTTTGTCCAGACGGAGATATCTTGAGCTCGAGCGAGAGATGAAGCATTTTTCTGAGCGGATTCATATACCGTTATCGCACCTGGATTTCGTGTTGTGGTATAAAGGGACAGGAACAGTATTTAAATGATACAATACGTTCATTTTGACGATTTCAATATCCTCGCTCGCACCTCCTCTTCTAACTCCTCTTCACTCAGCACCCGCTTCGCCACGCCCTGCTCTATCGCTTTCATGCCCACTGCCACCGCCTCACGCACATACATCTCCC
>JAGGRS010000124.1 GCA_021159475.1 Candidatus Methanophagales archaeon | reverse complement strand
CCATGCTCCGCCTCAATTCCCGCTTCTTCATCACACCCACACAGCCCACATTCACCACGCAATTGCCCGCATAGCCGTTATGGAAATAAACCATGCCCGCACAGGTGGGAATACCTATACGGTTGCCGTAATCGCTTATCCCTGAGACAACGCCATCAAACAGGAATCGCGGATGCTTCAGCTTTGCATCTGCCGGCAGTTTCATATCCGGTGGTGCGAAGAAGATAGAGTCAATCAATGCCACCGGCTGCGCACCCATGCATACTACGTCTCTAACGATACCACCTATTCCCGTAGCAGCGCCACCATACGGCTCTATCGCAGATGGATGGTTATGGCTCTCGAATGCTACAACATAAGCATGCTCATCATCAAACTCCACAACGCCCGCATCTTCTTCTATCACATCTATGCACTGCGGCGCTTTTATACCGCTACTGAAGATGAACTCCTTCAGGATTCTCTTCGAACTCTTGTAGCAGCAATGCTCCGACCACGCCTGCGCTATACTCTGGAGTTCAACATCCGTAGGCTCTCTATTACGCGCAATGAAATAGCGCCTTATCTTCTTCATCTCTTCTAAATTGAGTGCAAGTCCCATAATCTCACTTATACGCATCAGTTCCTCTTCGCTCGCGCTCCTTAAATACACTCTATTCACCTTGTTCATCTTCACCTTGTTCATATATTGCCTATATTACTAATTAGCCCGAAAGAAGATTAAGAGGGTAGAGGATAAGTGGGGATGATAAAGATAGAGAGGCTGAACTATAGATTCCTTATATTGCTCTCCACTGTCTTAGCCTGCACTATCTTAGCTTTCTTTGTCGGCTTTATCAGGGAAGAAACAGTCGTCTATACGCATTTCTTCTATATCCCCATTCTCTTAGCCGGGGTATGGTATCGTAGGAAAGCGGTTTATATCGCTCTTCTTCTCAGCTCACTCTACATTCTTGTAACGCTTTTCTCACCCCAGACTGCGCTTTCTGTAGATGTCTTTGAACGGAGTGCTATTTTTGTAGCGGTGGCGTATGTTATCGGGTTCGTGAGTGAGGAGCGGGCTAAGGGCGAGGAGAAGCTAAAAGAGACGAAGGAGGAGATAAAAAATGAGCGTGACAAACTGAATTTGATTCTTGAGAGCATGGATGATGGCGTATGCATCATATCAAAGGACTATGAAGTAGAGTTTATGAACAGGGTTCTGATTGATGCTTTTGGATACCATGTCGGTGATATCTGCTATAAGGCGTTTCATAATAGGGATGAGCCCTGTCCGGGGTGCAAAAATCCAGAGGTGGTGAAAGGGAAGACAGTGAGGTGGGAGTGGCACTCTCGCAGAACTAACAGGACTTATGACCTCTTTGAAGCTCCTCTGAAGAATATTGACGGCACTATATCAAAATTAACGATATTCAGGGATATAAGCGATCGAAAGCGAATGGAGGATGAGTTAAGAGACGCTGAGGAGCGATACCGCGTGATCTTCGAGCACGCACTCACCGCTCTTTGTGTCATTGAACATGGCAAATTTATATCGTTAGCAAACAAAGAATTTGAAGCCCTGAGCGGATATTCGAGGGAAGAAATAAAGGGTAAGAAGTGGATTGATTTCGCCACCGAAGAGGACAGAGACAGGGTCCAGAATTATTGCGAGGAGCGAAGAAAAGGAGAAGCGCCGGCATGCTGTGAGTTCAAGTTTGTCAGCCGCGATGGCGAGATAAAGCATGTAAATGCCTGGATAGAGCCGATCCCGGGGACGGATAGTTGTATTGCATCATTGCTTGACATGACAGAGTTGAAGAGGAAGGAGGAAGAGCTGCGTGAGACCTGTAAAAGACTTGCGGAGCTGGACAAGATGAAGAGTGATTTCCTTAATGTGGCTTATCATGAGCTGCGGTCACCCCTTGCGCCCATTGTGGGGTATGCAAGTATGCTGGAGCGCTATAAGCTACCGGATAGGGGGATGAGATATCTACGTGCGATAGAGCAATCGGCAAAGCAACTTGAGAACCTGATCAACCGGATGTTAGAACTCGCTCGTATTGACGGTAAGAAGATAGGGCTGAGTTTGGAATGGGTGCGCATTCCTGAAGTCGTATCGGAGGTGGTTAAGAGTCTTGAACCAGAGGCGAAAGAGAAGAGGCAAAAAATCTCTATGTCCGTTCCTGAGATAGAAGTCCAGGCTGATAAGCAGAAGTTAATCGCCATCTTCACTAACCTGGTCTCCAACGCAATCAAATATACCCCTGAGGGTGGGAAGATAGATATTAATGTGGAGGACAGGGGCGAGGATATACGTGCATGTGTTGCCGATACAGGAATTGGCATTCCGGAGGAGCACCTGCCGAAGATTTTTGAGCGATTTTATATGGTTGATACCTCATTGACACGCAAATCAGGAAGTCTTGGGCTGGGTTTATCTATTGTTAAGGAATATGTGAAATTACATGGTGGGGTAGTATGGGCGAGGAGTGAAGTGGGAAAAGGCTCAGAGTTCTTCTTTACGATACCAAAAAGACAAAAGGCAATAAAAAAGGGGGCATAATATGGGAGAGGAGAAGAAGAAGCGGGTATTGATTGTGGAAGATGCGGCATACATGCGCGAGATGCTGCAGGAGATGCTGCACCAGGAAGAGGGGAGCTATGAAGTGGTGGGCTTCGCAGTTAATGGCAAGGAAGCGGTGGAGAAATACAAAGAATTGAAGCCGGACATCGTCACTATGGACCTGGTCATGGAGGTGATGGATGGGATTCAGGCGATAAGGGAGATAAAGAGATATGACCCAAACGCTCTGATTATCGCAATCACTGCGCTGGGTATGCCCGAGTATAAGGATGCAGCGCTGGCTGCGGGAGCAGATGAATACCTGTGGAAACCTTTCACAATAAATAATCTATTTGAAGCGCTCGAAAAGGTCGTGAGGAAGCGAGGAAGAGGAAGCGAGGGTAATGAATGAGAGTGAGCATAAGAATGAGGAGGTGCTATTTGAGGATATCTTGCGGTCTCTTAGAAGAAGCCGTGTGAGAACTGAGATAGTGATGTATCTCTATAAAATCTATCCCAGGGCTTCGTATCCCGCGGAGATATCGCGTAACACCGGGATAGACCCTACAAATGTGCTCGGTGGGTTGCGAGGCATGGGCAACAGGTTCGATGCGGAAAGTTCTCTACTCACACAGGGGATTGTGGAGAAGGTGGAGCATAAAAAAGCGACATACTATCGGCTTTCCAAACTCGGGAAAGCGTTGATAGAGAACATGCGAAAGTTCTGAGCTGAGAAATTACATTGCTGTTAATACACGGGAGTGATGCCGATAGCTTTCTCCGCAGCATCTATCGTTACATCTATGAGCAATGACAGAGAAGGGTCATAGCAGCGTTCGGTATTCCTCATCTCCTCCGCGGTCATGCCTGCACGTATAGCCAGTTCCAGCTCGTTTACTCGCTCTGCAACGGTGGATTCGCCAACCATCTGCGCACCTATCAGTTTATGTGTGTATGCCTCAAACAGGAGCTTCAAGGTCAGTGGCTTCGCACCCGGGAAGTAACGTGCTTTCACAAGCTTCGTCGCCACGCCACTCATCGTTTTTATACCCGCCCTTGCTGCCGTCTCTGATGTCACGCCGACCGAGCCGACGAGCAAGCCCCCTATCTCCGCAACTGTTGGACTCAGGCAAGGCTCACAGATGGAATATAACGATGGGTTCGCATTAATATCACTCAATATATTATCAGCAACGACCTTTGCCTGGACAACCACCGTAGATGCCAGCTGGCTCAGCCTCGGTCTGTGAGTAATAGCATCTATGACCTCGGTGCAATCACCGAGTGAGAATACATCCCGGAGATAACTCCGTCCACCCTTCTTCTTCACATGCATCGCACTGTCAGTAACAATCCCACCACGCTCACCCGTTTCTATACCGGCATCAGCTGCGAGTTTCGTATTCGGCTTCATCCCCCTCGCTATAACGACGACATCAGCCGGTAACTCCTTCGCTGCTGTTCCTTCACCTATCACCACCGACTTCACTCGCCCTCCTTCGCCCTTAACCGCCGTTATCTCCTTACGTTCGAGTATAAACCTGATTCCATGCCGCTCTTCCAGCCACTTCTTCACCATATCACCCATATCGGGGTCCAGGCTGGAAGGTAGGAGCGAGGGGGGACCGCCAAGAACGGTCGTATTCAGCCCTCTCGTTGCAAATGCCACCGCCGCTTGCAGTCCTATTATTCCACGCCCGCGAACAAATGCATTCTTTGCATCTCCCGTTCCCATCGCAGCTTCTATCTTCTCTGCATCAATCTCATTGTTGAACGTATAGACACCCTCAAGTTCGCTCTCTGCGACCGCATCGGGGACAGAAGGGGTTCGTCCCGTTGCTATTACAAGATAATCATACCTCAATTCCTCACCCGTTCCCAATGTTACGGTCTTATCCTCCAGGCTCAGCTTCGTAACCTCCGTCTCTGTCCTGAAATCAACACCCTGGTCGAGGAAGAACTTCGGCTCGTTTATCTCCGTCCTCTTTATTTCATACCACCCCCTTAATGCGAAAGGCAGTCCGCAGGTGGACACCCATCCACTTCGCTCTCGCTTTATCAACGTCAAATCCAGCCCCTCCGCCACCGCATCACGCCTCGCAAGCAGGTTCCTCAGGACGTATATCCCGGCAATACCGCCACCAACAATAACCACCTTCTTCGCCATCTTTATCACCACCCCCTTATTCCTGTTCTCATTCATGTAAAGAGCGAAGAACTATAAATAATCAGCGGTTTTTTCCCGCACTCATAACTTCAAATGGAAATGTCCCATCAATATCCCATTCTAATTAAACTTCTTATTATATATAGGATTAGAAAGAATAGAACAGGAGGTGAGAACTAAAAAATGGCTTTTGGATTGCTAATAGCTGGAATAGTAATTGTAGTGCTGATATTGCTGGCATCGGCGATAAAGGTGGTGAAGGAATACGAACGCGGTGTTATCTTCAGACTCGGGCGACTTGTTGGCGCCAGAGGACCCGGACTGTTCTTTATCATACCCATCTTCGAGAGCATGGTAAAGATAGACCTCAGGGTTTCGGTATTCGATGTGCCACCACAGGAGGTCATAACAAAGGATAATGTCACCACGCGGGTCAATGCAGTGGTCTATTACCGTGTGCTCGACCCAGAGAAAGCGGTAACCGCTGTGGAGCGATACGACTATGCCACATCACAGATCGCACTGACCACGATAAGGAGTGTGGTGGGGCAGGCGGAACTGGATGAACTGCTATCGGAGCGTGACAAGCTGAATCAAAAATTGCAGACGATAATTGATGAGGCGACCGACCCGTGGGGGATAAAGGTATCGGCGGTGGAGATAAAAGACGTGGAACTGCCGAAGGAGATGCAGCGCGCTATGGCGGCTCAGGCGGAAGCGGAGCGAGACAAAAGAGCGAGGATAATCGCTGCGGATGCGGAATTCCAGGCGGCGAAGAAGATTGCAGAAGCAGCGGGTGTGCTCGAGACGCAGAAGGGCGGGATGTTTATCAGGGCGTTACAGATGATAAAAGAGGCTACGGAGGAGAAGGCTACTACTGTTATCATTCCGTTCCCGATAGAGATGCTCGAAGCTTTGGGCTACCGGACCGAGAAGAAGACGGAAAGCACGTGAAGCGATAACCGATTTTTCTATGACACTCTATTTAAAATGTAGTGTATGGGGAAGCAATTCCTGGAGATAACGGAGCAGAGAGAAGTAGAACGCAAGATTCAGGAACTGAGTGCGAGAATAGCAAAACGGCTCGATTCCGAGCTGGTCAGCATAGAAGATGCACTGGGTCGAGTTGCTTCCACCGATATTTTTTCCCCTCTTAATATCCCTCCATTTGACCGCGCGACAATGGATGGCTATGCGGTTGTGGCTTCCGACACGTATTATTGCTCTGAAGATGCACCCGCAACACTGATAGTGAAGGCGCACATACGTGCAGGAGAAGCTCATTCCGGAGATATAAAGAGAGGGTTCTGTATGGGCATATCTACCGGTGCAGCCGTTCCAAAAGGTGCTGATGCGGTCGTCAAAGTGGAGAATACGATGGAGATAGAGCGAGAGGATGTGGTTAAGATTTACAAACCCGTGGCACCGGGTGAGAATATCATGCCCGCGGGCACGGACATAAAGCGCGGCGAGAAGATAGTTACACGGGGAACTATATTAACGGCGCGGGATACCGGTGTTATCGCTGCATGTGGATTGACCACGGTCAGTGTCTATAAAAAGCCGACCGTCGCAATCATATCCACGGGTGATGAGCTGATAATGCCCGGAGAGAACCCGACGCCTGGTAAGATATACGATGTTAATGCCCGGACGCTAAGTGATTCTGCACGTGAATGTGGCGCTGTTCCGCTATCGCTCGGTATCGCCCGTGACCGGAAGGAGGAGATAAGGGATAAGATAAAGGAGGCATTGAAGAGGGGTGCAGATGTTATAATACTCTCTGGCGGGACTTCCGCAGGAGGAGGGGATGAAGTGCCGGCAGCGATAGCGGAAGTTGGGGAGCTCATCCTGCACGGTGTGGATATAAAACCCGGTAAACCTTTTGTGCTCGGGATGTGCAATGATAAACCCGTATTCGGACTGCCAGGTAATCCCACCTCGGCATTGATAACTTTCAACCTCTTTGTCGCTCCACTGCTGCGTGCAATTTCGGGCTCAGTTCAAAATCGAGACCAGCGGGCGAAGCAAAAGCGGCATAAGAAAGTAAAAGCGAAGACCGCATG
>JAGGRS010000050.1 GCA_021159475.1 Candidatus Methanophagales archaeon | reverse complement strand
GATAAGGATAAGAAGGCGGATAAGAAGTGAAAAGCTTCGTTTAGACTTTAGACGCCGTATCTTATAGACCGCAGAAAATTCCAAAATCTTTGACTTCTTTCTGTAAAATATCGTTTTTCTTCACGTATTTTTCTTCCAGGTGCATCAAAGTGGGGTGCACCCCATTTTTAGGCAAATTGCAGATAACGTCCGGTGGGTATCTCTGAAGTTTGCGGAGCGTAAGCGGAGCAAATTTGGGCGAACGAGTGCAACGAAGTGAGCAAAATACCTGCCTGTTGCCCGGGTGCGATAGCACCAAAGCGAGCGATAAAGTAGGAATTTTTTTTGCGCCGAGTAGTCCAAATAACATCGGCAATATTATCCTCTTCTCACGGTATCGTGCGGCAACGACGATTGTAACGGCATCCCTGAGGAATGACGCAATATAGTTAACGTCTTCGGGCGCATCAATCCCGACCAGGGTGCCATTCAACTTCAATAGCAATGAAGAGCCGCCACGAGGTCTAACCCGGGCATATCTCACCCTCCCCCATTCTCACCATATCCTGCGCTACTTGCGCATTCATCAAATAATCATCTATGGTCGCTATCAGCGTCCCTATCCTGGACGCTTCAAGATGAATTATTGCGGTCCCGTCCTTCTCCTTTAACTCCGTCTTTATGTTGCTCACATTGTCAGGCATCAAAGCACTTGCTACCAGACATGCATCTTCTCCGCTCATCTTTATCCTCGCTCTTATTATCATAAATCAGATTAGCACGGTTTATTTGTCTGGCTATCGCTCGGAGGAGTAGAACTTTGTGACGCATGCAGGATTTCTCGTTAGTATATTTCTAACAGAGACAATACCAACGAGCTTATCATCCTCAAGCACTGGCAGCCTTCTTATACCCTTCTCTGCCAGTATCTCACACGCCTTCTCCACCGGTGTATCGGGCTCGATGGTAATCAAAGGCGAGGACATTATCTCCTTTGCTTTTATCTCACCCGGTATCCTGTTCTTCATCGTAATCTTTAATGCTATGTCACGGTCGGTAATTATACCCACAGGCTTGCCATCCCTTGTTATTACCACACTACCCACGCCCGACAGTTCCATATCCTTCGATATCTGTGTCACGGGCGTGTCCTCATCTTCGGTTATCACCTTCGGTGTCATTATATCTCCAACTTCCAGCATCTCCATTGCCATTATCTCCCACCTCTCTTCTCCCTAATTCTATAATTCAAATAAAGCTTTCGATTTTTGTTCGCATTCATATCGGGAGGCAGTCAGGGGCGAGTCCTTTTGAATGGCAAACGAGGCTCCTTACCCAAACCATGCCGATAATCGCGGAACCAGAATACACCGGACGCGAAACTGGAAATTGACTGTTGCTTCCTCCAGTATGTTATATGCCTCATTTTTCTCAGCACCATCTCCAGCCTCTTCCTCTGCTCCCCCGAAGGCTCTTCCATACTATTATAGAGCTCCTCAAATCTGTCATATACCTCCCTCAGCTCTTTGTCATCCCTGTAAAAGCCTACAAGTTCCCTCAGCTCTTCATATACCTCCTTTATCCGCTCCTTGTAGCTGTGCACATCCTTCGCCATTAAAAACTTCTCAGCCTCACTCAAAGCGCGCTCAAGCCTGTCAAGTGTCCATCCACTGACCAACACCCGCACCTCGGGATAGAACCTCCGGACGCACTCGGGCTTCCGTGATAATATGTTTCTAACGCTGACAATCCCGATGGGTATGCCGTTCTCAATCACCGGCAGCCTCTTTATCCGCTTCTCCGCAATGAGCTCACATGCCTTCTCCACGGTCGTATCGGGCTCGACGGTAATCAAAGGCGAGGACATTATCTCCTTTGCTTTCACCTCGCTCGCTCTTCTGTCTTTTAGCAGAACCTCTAATGCAATATCACGCTCGGTAATAATGCCAACTGGATTGCCTCTTGAGGTGACCACCACACTGCCTATCCCCAGCTCTTTCATATCCCTCGCTATATCTATCACGGGTGCATCTTCATCCTCTGTTATTATAGGCGTGCTCATTATCTCACGGACTTTCATCTCTACCTCTCTTATCTCTTTTAGCTTATTTAATATTTAACCCCCGGTTTCTTTCCCCGGATGCGACCTGATTTGTTCGAGAACGCGTGGGAAGTCGGCAAATACAGCACCTAAATCCACTGTTCCCACAATATCAACGACGCCGAGCGCTGCTATTGCCTCCCCCTCTTCGTTCCTGATAGGAGCAACAATAACAGGTATGCGAGCATATCTGCCCGTTAGCGGTGTTGTGCGAATCACCCTGTTCTCCTTCAATACCCTCTCCAGCACCGGACCGGTGTAGTCAAAGTCAACCACTTCACCCTTCTCCACTCTCACACCCCGTCTGTTCTTGCTTCGCGCAGTCACCGGTATCACGAGCAAATCGTTCACTGCTTTTGCTACCGGTGCGAGTTCCTCCGCGCTCGAGTCCTCACTTATTACGATATACCTCTTCATTTTCCCTTATCCTTCCGTTTTTTTGTTTTTGTTTTTGTTTACACCTTCGGCGGTTCCTTGAAGAGCAACATATAATCCCCGTGCACCTTCTTCAGATACTTCGCCAGCCATATTACCACGCAATAGAATACCACCAGCAGAAGGTATCTTATGTCTCTGAAAAGGAAATCATAGGGCACCAAAGATTCCATCACACCTCCCATCCCCGCCAGTCTGTACCAGCGCATTGCATAGTAAACTATAACATAAACGTTTATGGCTGCCAGGCTAACGGCAATCCAGCGATAAATCTCGTTCAATTCCAACCAGCCCTTCAGTCCACGGCTCATAAGATATACGCAGGCAAAGAGCGCCCAGCCCATTATGAAAAGGGCGATGCCCGAACACTCACTTTCCCATAGCGCTATCCTGCCATCCGAACTTATGCCCGCTCGCCACAGAATTGCTATCACAAGTATTGCAATCAATGTTCGCTTATCCATTATCGCATTACCCAGGGATTCCAATTTATTACTCATCACCCTGATATCTCCTCGTATACGCCCATCGTCATCTTCGCTATATTATCCCATGAGAATCCCCTCGCAGTCTCCCTTCCATTAGCGCCCATCCATCTTGCGCGTTCAAAATCGCTGAATATCGTCTTTATACCCCATGCAATAGAACCCGGATTGTCATACACCTTCAGTCCATTCACATCATGCCAGACATAGTCGAAGCCATTGTGCGTTACCACGATTGGCTTACCTGCTGCCCACGCCTCAAGCGCAACTATCCCGAAAGGCTCATTCCTCGATGGTATGCATACTACATCGCATGCCTTGTATAAATTTACGAGGTCGCCTTCCAGGACATAGCCCAGGAAATGGCAGGCGTGCTGAACGCCGAGTTCCCATGCTCTATGCTCTAAACCGCTTCTCATGTAACCGTCACCGACGAAGAAGAACTTGGCATCGGGGAAGTCAGCCAATACGGAGGGAATCGCCTCTAATAGCAAATCTGCACCCTTCTGGGTGACCATCCGCCCCACAAACAAGCAGATGGGGTCCCAAACGCCCACACCATGCAGTTTCTTCACGCTCCACGGGTCAATTGGCTCGGCGAACTTCTGTAACGAGACCCCGTTCGGAATCATCGCTATCTTCCAGTCCTCGAAGTTGTATATCCACTTCGCTTCCTTCTTTATCGTCTCTGAAGTGGTTATTATCTTATCAGCGAGAAATCCGCCGTACCATTCGAGGTTCCTTATGTCCCGCGATTGCCCCTCATAGAATACATTCCCACACCTACCATATTCGGTTGAATGGAGCGTGAAAACGATTCTTTTCGCTCTCGCATTCTTTATCTCCGCGAGTGCGTTCGCGGTCATCCAGTCATGCCCATGAACGATATCGAAGCTGCCAGAGACGTTCTCGGTCTGGAAGAAATGATAAGCGAAAGAGCGGCACATATTGTTCATCTCTTCCACGAAGTTCGGATTCAGGTCGAACGGGCAGCGGTGGTAATGCACTCCGTCTATCACCTCGTAATGCCGCTGACCACTCCCCATCCTCGTGAACACGTGCACTTCGTTACCCGCTCTTTGAAGAGCGGCAGCGAGCTCTGTAACATGTGCCGCGACACCACCGACCGCGATTGAATGTAAAGATTCCCAGCTAAGCAATGCGATTCTCATTCTCTCTGCTCCTATTTCCTCGCCTTTACACTGAGGAACTCTTGCAGTTCTTCGTGTCGCCCGGTGATGATCTCCGCGAACTCGTCCGGTCTCTCTCTAATTCTCGCCGCAGTCTCTTCGTCGCCGAGATATTCTATCCAGGATGCGAGCCAGAGAGCCTCGTCCTTGGTGAACATCTCGAGATTATCTCGCAACTCAGCCATGTTCTTTATCGCTATGCTACTGCTCCCCCTGTTCAGGTAATACGGATTCTTACCCACCGGGTTGAATAATGAATTTGCGAGCCTGGACAGTTCTTCTTTCTTCTTGTTTATTTCCGCTGCAATCCTCCTTTTCTTCTGTTCTTTCACCTTCGCCGTCATAACGCATCAACCCCCGCTTCTGCCCTCGATTTCAATTCACTTATGCGCGCCTGCACCAGCCTGATAAGCTTGCTTCGCGGCTCCCACCACTGCATGCCTGCGACTTCAGATGCAAGTTCTTCGTCCCCGAACACATCACGTATCCATGCGGCGAAATCGTTGTAGCCCTCGCCACAATGATAATTTACCGACCTCTTGTCCACCTTCCTCAGTATGTCCACGAACATCTCCAGGCTGTGTGCAACAAAGCCGGTATGAACGATTTTCCCTCCCTTGCGCATGTTAAAGTAAAATGCCTCCTCGTCCGAGACGGTGCGTAACAAATCCCCGCTCCCGGTTTCGGCTTTCCTTCCATTGCCATTGCCATTGAATCTAACGAATCTTTTTATGGTGCTATCCACGGTTGAGCGATGCGGAATGGTAACAAAGGGCCATACTCGCCCGTTAAGCACTTCAACGTCCTTCCCAAGCTCGCAGTTAGCACCAATGATTGCATTCTTTATGCATGCATTTTCCTCCGCCATAGTATGCTCGCCAATGAAACACTGCTCCAGGTTCGAGTTCTTGCCGATATAGACGTCCTCAAACAGAACCGCATTGGGTCCCACCGAAGAACCTTCTTCCACAGTCACATTATCGCCTATCACCGTGGGTCCCGTTATTCCTGAACCGTTAACCTCCACATTATCGCCCATGAACACATCCCTGTTCGCCTTTTTCAACATCCATTCCATCGCTTTCATATACCCCGCTGGCTGACCCACATCTACCCAGAAATTATCCGCTTCTATCTCATACCCGAACATCTTGCCATCCCCGAGCAAGGGGAAAAGGTCCTTTGCGAAGTCGAAGGCTACACCATCGGGCACGAGTTCCAGCGCTTTCGGCTCCACCACGTATATCCCGGTGCTCGCTAAATTGCTGAAGCATTTCCCCTTAGCGGGTTTCTCATAAAATCTACCGATGCGCCCATCGCCTTCAAGTTGCACAATACCATAGTTCCACGGGTCTTCCACGCGCGTTACCGCGATGGTTACCAATCCCCCGGCTCCGTAGTGAAAATCTATCAACCCACGCAGGTCCATATCCGTGATGTTATCGCCCTGTATCACCACGAAGGGTTCATCCTCCTCTTCTAACCCGGCATTCTTCACCGACCCCGCGGTTCCAAGCGGGTACGGCTCCGTCGGGTATGACAGCCGCACATCTTCTCTATACCTGAAGTGGTCCATGACCATCTCCCGGAGGAACGTCGTGGTCACCACGATATCGTCCAGTCCGTGCGAAGCGAGATAGTCAACCACATGCTCTATCACCGGCTTATTCACCAGCGGAACCATCGGCTTCGGCTTCGTGAAGGTGAGAGGACGAAGCCTGGTTCCAAATCCCCCAGCCAATATTACGGCTTTCATATCTTCTTTCTTCACCTCTTTCTTTTTGCACTTTGCATCATGCCATGCAGTGGAATATAGGCTGTGGCACACAGAAATAACGATTTGTGACGCCATGCCACGTGATGCAAAAAATTTTTTTCCTTATGGGAAATTGTTTTAAATAATGATATAGTTTATCACTATATAAAAGGTTGGTGAGATTGGATGATACGAAAGAACATCTCATTGTATGAGGAAGACATGAGGAAAATAGCGAAGATAGTGGAGAGACACGAGGGCAATCTCAGTGCGGCGATGCGAGAGATCATTGACTTCGTGGATTTCATGCTTCGCAAGTTCGGCAGCCTTGAGGATGCGAAGAAGATAGAGAAGCGAACAAAAGGTGTATGTTTACCTTTCGGGATGCTTCGCTGGTTCCTCACTTATACAAGCGAGTGTCTTCCGGATGAAGCAGCGGCGGGGAGTATAGAGGAGATTTGTGCAATCGAATCCGTATCGGACCTCGCCGAGCTCGCGGATACGGGCTTCCCTGTCGAGCTCAATGTGGTTGCGAATGATGTGCGGAACCCGTCGGAGATAGAAGCAACGATAATCGGTGAGAGGATGTATACAGAGTTCGTAGCCAAGCTCATCGCTTGCTTCCTCGCGGAGAGCAGGGGGATGGAGGTAGAAGGAGTCTCCCGGCATGCCACATCCCTCACTCTCAGGATGAAGCGGGCAGGTAATACGGAGGGCGATTACAGGAGGGTGCGTGATAGTCTGCTAAAATACTTCGGCGCACGGCACATAATGATGCAGGAGATATTGAACAAGCCGCGATTCTGGAATGATATGATAAATGCAACCGCGGAATGGGGTGATGTGCAAAGATATAAGTATCCACGTATATACAGGTAGAAGAAATG
>JAGGRS010000126.1 GCA_021159475.1 Candidatus Methanophagales archaeon | reverse complement strand
AGGGGAATGAAGAAAGGGGGTCGGTGCAGAAACGTAAAACATACGAGATAAAAGTTTCACTGGATAAAAGTTGTGAGTTCAAGGGTGCAAGAGGGTTCTTAGCGTTAAAGAACCTTGCGGAAATCGGAGAAGTCCTCAAAACGATTCCATCGCAGGATGATATAGAAAATGGGAATTTTGATTCCGAATTTGAGATTCTTCTGGCAACGGATGCAGATGAGGAGGGCGTGAAGAATGCGCTCATGTCTGTTGGGGACATAGAAAAAGTGGATATATTTAGCGGAGAGGGGGAGGAAAAAGAAGAAGTTGCAGGTGTGAAATCGAGAGCAGGCAGGAGCGAGGATAATTCGAGTAAAGGAAAAAGAACGACGATGAAAAGCGTTCGTATAAGCATAGACAAGCTGGATACCGTAGTTAACTTCGTGGGTGAGCTCGTGATACACAAGAGCAGGCTCATCCAGATAGCAAGGGAGCACGATATAGAAGAGCTGAGCAGCACGATGGCTGTTGTTGAAAGAACAATAAGTGACCTGCAATACGAGGTGACACAGATGAAGATGATTCCGGTGGAGCACGTGTTTAACAGATTCCCAAAGCTCGTTCGCGACCTTTACCGGGCACAGGGGAAAGAAGTTGAATTCATAATCGAGGGAAAGGAGATAGAGCTGGACAGGACCGTTCTGGACGAGGTGGTGGACCCCATAGTCCACCTGTTAAGAAATGCCGTTGACCATGGGATAGAGTTGCCGGAAGAACGAGTCCGAAAAGGAAAAAGCAGAAAAGGCAGGATAAAACTGGTAGCGCAGCGAGAAACGGGGCACGTAACAATAAGCGTGGAAGACGATGGAAAGGGCTTAGATGCGGATAAACTGAGGCAGAAAGCGGTTAGCAACGGGTTCATATCCGCAGATGAAGCCTCTAAACTCAGTGATGAAGATGCTTTTAAACTCATCTTCATCTCCGGGTTCAGCACGGCAGAAAAAACTACTGAAGTATCGGGACGCGGTGTCGGGATGGGTGTGGTGAAGACGAAGGTAGAAGCACTGGGCGGCCTGGTGGATATTCAGTCCGAAAAGGATAAGGGGACGAGAATAATGTTGAAGTTACCACTTACCACCGCAATCATTCAAGCTCTGCTCGTGAGCGTCTGCCATAATATTTATGCTATCCCGTTAACAAACGTGTGCGAGATTATAAGCGTGTCAAAGGAGGATATAAAAACGATGGGTGGAACAGAGGTGGTAACACTCCGCGGCTCCATACTACCGCTTGTTATGCTCCAATCTCTTTTTGGGCTATCTGCCAATACTAACAATAACAATAGCACTCACAACCACGGGGATAAAATCGTCGTGGTCGTGGTGGAAAGGAGTGAAGGTCGGATAGGTTTAGTTGTAGATGCTGCGCTGGAGCAGCAGGAGATAGTGGTAAAGCCACCCGATGAACATTTGCAGGGCGTTACGGGCGTCGGTGGCTTCACCATCCTGGGTGACGGTAGCGTCATTCCAATACTTGACGTCGCTACATTAACTCTGGCATGAAATGAGAAGAAAGGATGAGAGGAGGGGGAAGGAGATGAATATAAACATGGGTGATGACTCAATGCTTGAGCTGAGCCCTTTTCTAAAGGACGCATTGAGAGAGATTGGTAACATAGCCTCGTGTCATGCGATAACGGCTCTGGCGGAGATGACAGGAATGACAATAGATATAAACGTGCCGACTGTGGAGGTAGTCACAATAGGGGATGTGGAAAAACTGGTAGAGGTAGAGAAAATAGTCGCAGGGGTCATGGTTGCGCTTGACGGCGGATTCTCTGGCTACTTACTCGTCCTGTTCCCGAGAAGAAGCGCTCTTCGCATCGTTGACATCCTCATGGGTAAGATGCCGGGGGAGACGAAAAGCATAGAGACCGAGATGGAGCAATCGGCGTTAATGGAGACGGGGAACATATTAGCTTCTTCATTCTGTAATGCCATTGCGGACTTCCTTCGGTTCACGCTGATGCCATCACCACCCTCTTTTGCTTTTGATATGATGGGCGCAATGGTGGAAAGTGCGATAATAACAGTGGTAGAAACACAGGAGGCGGAGCAGATTATCCTGTTCAGGTGCGATTTTCAGGAGAACACGAACGAAATCTACGGCTATATTCTGCTATTTCCACATCCTGAGAGTCTAAAAGGCTTGCTATCTACTCTTGAGTCTAAAGTGGGAGTGAACCAGGAAGGTTAAGGAGGAATTAAGAAATGAAATGGTCATTGAACAATCTAAATCTGAGTCGGAATCGGAATGTGAGGTGAAAAGGTATTACGCAGGAATAGGGGAGATGCGGGTAGCGCATAACCCACACCAGTTGATAATAATGGGGCTTGGCTCCTGCATAGGACTTGCTCTTTACGACAGCCATGCAAGAGTGGGTGGGATAGCCCATATAATGCTCCCTGATGGTAAATGCGATGACAGTAATACGGGAAAGTGCTGTAAGTTTGCGAACCGCGCAGTTCCCGTTTTGTTAAATGAGATGCTGAAACATAAAGCCAGGAAGGAGTGGATAGTAGCAAAGATAGCAGGTGGTGCTTCCGTATTCTCAACGATAGACATGCTACAAATAGGGAAGAAGAACACGATAGTGGTCAAGGAATCGCTGAAGAAGGAGGGAATAAAGCTCGTTGCTGAAGACACCGGCGGGAACTGCGCAAGGACTGTTACGCTGAATACGTGCAATGGTGAATTTATTGTGAAGACGAAAGAAGGGGTGAAAAGGATTTGATTGCCAGAATTCCAAAAATTCAAAGCTCCACGTCCTCTTCTAATTGCCAATCTTTGAAATCTTCTTATATATCCTCTCCCTTGTATTCACGCACGTGAATTTCTCCCTCGCTTCTCCGACCATCGTCTCGGTCCTGCCTATAATTAAGTATCCTCCTTCGTGTAAAGCATCGTAGAAATCGAGAAGCAGCCTGCTTTGAAGTTCTTTCCCGAAGTATATCATGACGTTCCGGCAGAAGATGACATCGAAGTGCGAGAACTTCTTGCCCGATATGAGGTCATGCTGCTGGAACCTCACCAGATGCTTCACTTTAGCTTTTACCCTATACCTGTCGCCTCCATCCTCCACTTCAAAATATTTGGACACAATGTATTTCTTCAGTTTCTTCAGCGCTGCGGCATCATAAACACCCGCTCTGGCAACACTCAGAGCTTTTGCATCAATATCTGTCGCGTGTATCGAAAGGAGGAAGTTATCCAGCTCTGCACCAAGTTTTTCGTATAGAATAATGCCTATCGTATACGGCTCTTCACCGGTGGAACACCCGGCACTCCATATCCGCAATACCTTGCTTCTTCGCTTTCGCTTCTCGGCGAGCAGTTGCGGTAATACTTCGTCTCTGAAGGCTTCAAACGTGTCCATATCTCTGAAAAACTCCGTAACGTTTATTGTTATTCCGTCAAGAAGAGACCTGTATTCTTCGGGATTTTTCTCTAAAAAGCGGTAATATTCGTTGTAAGAACCGATACCCATTGCTTTCATCCTCAGGTCTATTCTTCGTTTTAAGTAGTCATCCTTGTATTTACTGCAATCTACACCCGTTCTGTCCCATATCTTCTTCTTCAGGATGTTAA
Organism: Candidatus Methanophagales archaeon; assembly: GCA_021159475.1. Taxonomy (GTDB): domain Archaea; phylum Halobacteriota; class Syntropharchaeia; order Alkanophagales; family Methanospirareceae; genus G60ANME1. Next base: position 3,284 of record JAGGRS010000126.1, on the reverse strand, counting down.
AAGCGAGTTCGTTGTTCAATACCATATCCTACCTCCCAAAAGCGGGAAAATCTGATATAACAGAGAGGAGGGTGCTATAAAAAACTATCCCGCATCGCCATATTTTTTACGAATATCGAACATAAAATTTACAATGAACTTCACTTAAGAGCAATCACGATAGTTGCGTCGTCGTCATCCCTGCCATGCTCTTGCACTATTTTCGATGCCATAGCATGCAAATCCGTGGATATATAGTCATAAGCGTGGAACCTGCCAATTCCGTCCGTGTTCATCACCAGCCACCCCGACTGGAAATCATATTTGAACTCTTTTATTCTTCTCAGGTTCCAGCCGAGCACGCCGTTCATTGAAGTGAGATGATACCGCTCTTTATCGTTCACTATCTGCGATGTGATATTACCGATGCCGATGTAAGAGAGTTCGTCATCCGGGATTGAGACCTCCGAAAGCCCGATTACTACCCCCCTCGTCCCAATAAGTGCGATGTGAAGACTTTTTACCATCTCCTTCAGCGGGAGATATTTGTGTGCCCTGATGAAATCAAGCGCGGTTCTGCTGGCAACTTCGGCACCCTTACCATGTCCGAGCCCATCTACGACGGCAATCAGCACCTTCTCTTCTCCGGCGCCACTCTCATAACTCTCCACGAGGTATGCATCACCGTTGGCTTCCTCGCCAGACTTCGGTCTTGAGAGCGCTATTACTTCCATTTCGGCAGTGTGATGCAGAATATCGCTCCCCCTTCGGGATTATCCTCCACCCAAATCCTTCCTTTGTTCTGCATCACCACGGTCTTCGCGATGGCAAGTCCGATACCACTACCTTTTATCCCTCCCTCCGCACCCCTCACGAATCGCTCGAATATCCTGCACTTGAATTCGTCTGGAACACCCTCACCATGGTCTTTGATGCAGACTTTCCACTCACCCGGCTGATTCATCACTGAGATTTCAACGGATGAACCGGTGGGACTATACTTGATTGCATTATCGAGCACGTTAAGAAAGGCGTGCTTGAGGAATTGTGACCCGTTGACTTCATACTTCAACTCAGGGTTATAGTTCCTCTTCACCGTTATCTCTTTCTCCTTCGCTTTATGCTCAAGTTCCTGCACGACTTCGGCGAGTAACTCCGCCAAGTCCACCACCTTGAACTCCTGCTCCACCGCCCTCACCTTCGAATAAGTCCTCGCATCTTCAATCAATTCCTGTATCTTCTCCGCACTGAGCCTTATATTCTCCTGATACTCTCTGGCATCGGGGCAGATATCACCGATGAGTTCGTTATAGCCCATGATGTTGAATAGCGGGGACTTCAAGTCGTGAGAGAGGATGCTGATAAAGAGTTCGAGGAAATCGTTCAGTTCACGCTCCTTCAGGTAAAGTCGTTCATGCATCTCAATATATTCACGATACGCCACCGCATAGCTCATCATCAGTTCCAGCAGCACCGTAGAAGCGTTGTTGTAGATTCTATACATCTTCTCCAGCGGTAAATTCTTTATTGCCTGGTTAAGTATCTCAAAATGCATTGCTATGATCTCGTCAGGGTCAACGCGATTGTTTATAAGTTCCCTGGAGAGGAGCGAAGTTTTGTAGAGCTCCTCCTCATCGTTGTGCTGGAGATAAGCCTCCAGAATTTCTTTATACCGCGCTCTCAGTTTCTCATCCATTTCACCACTCGCACCTTCGTCCCTTTACCCACCTCCGATTGTATCTCGAACTCGTCCATAAGCCTCTTCGCACCACCGAGCCCTATTCCCAGCCCTCCTCCACTCGTCCAGCCGTCTTTTAGAGCGAGTTCGATGTTCTCAATGCCCGGTCCACGGTCAATAGCCCATATTTCCAGCCCCTTACGGTCACCTTTTTCTATCTCCTCTATTCTGACTATGCCATCGCTTCCGTGCACCACGATATTCCTGGCAAGTTCTGAAATCGCAGTTGCAATCCTTGTCTGATCTACAATAGTGAATCCGAGCTTCTTTGCCTCTGTTTTGGCGGCAGACCTCGCGATGACAATATCATACTCACATGCTACTTTGATTTCCATACTCTCAACTTCTCCAATCCTTTTTCAAGATTTAACGCCGTCTCTATGCCATCGAACTGGACACCGAATTCCACCAGCGTGATTGAAATCTCCGGTCTCAAACCCACTATTACCGTCTTCACACCCATCAATGATGCCATCCTCGCAATCTCCACTAATATCCGTGTGATGAAGCTATCAACCACGTCAATCGCGGATATGTCTATGATAAGCCCTTTAGCCCTCGTTTTCTCGATGCTTACCATCAGGTCATGCTGGAACTCCAGTGCTAATTTGTCATGCAGTGGTATCTGGATAGAAGCGAGAAGGGCGTCTTCAATCCTGAGTATCGGAATCTTTTCTTCTGATTTCATACCCCATCTGTTCCAATCCGAACTTCAAACCCTCCTGCATGTCTCGCTTTGTAGCGAACCGCTCGAAATCGAGCCCTAAATGAATCATCGTCTGTGCAACTTCGGGTCTGATGCCGGTGAGGACACATCTTGCCCCGAGCAAGTTTGCCGCCTGCACCGTTTTCATTATATGACTTGCCACTTCCGTATCTATGGATGCGACGCCGGTAACATCAATGATTACCAGCTCAGACTGCGTCTCCACAATCTTGTTGAGCAGCGTCTCCATGACCCTCTGCGCACGGTAGCTGTCAACCACGCCTATGAGAGGAAGAGCCAATATCCCCTCCCAGATCTGTGTTACCGGTGTGGATAGTTCCTCCTGAGAAGCCTTTAACTTCTCCACAGTCTCTTTTAGACGCTCCTCAAGCTCCTTCCGCTCTGTTATAGACTTGCCTTCGGCAACTACGCCGATGATGTTGCCCTCGTCATCTCTCAGTGGACTTGCATTGAAGATTATAGGGAAGGGCGTCCCGTCCTTCTTGAAAGCAGTGACTTCAGATTCTGTCCTTTCACCCCGCAGTGCCTTCTCAACTGCTTCCTTCACCTCCTCCTTCGACTCATCCGACCTGTTGAACCACGGACTTTCCCAGAGGAACTCACCTTCGATGTCACCCTCGGTGTATCCGGAAGATGCACGGTTCATAAATTCAACTCGTCCGTCTGTGTCGAGCATAGCAACAAAGTTCCTCATCGAGCGCAGCAAATGAAGATACTCGTCGGCGTTAATCGCTCCCATTTTAACTTACTCCTCTCTTTTTATATATTAATTCCCAAAGGTGTTTAAGTAATTAACTATTGTCTGAATAAAATTTGCAAATATTTGAAATTTTTTATCAA
>JAGGRS010000093.1 GCA_021159475.1 Candidatus Methanophagales archaeon | reverse complement strand
TGCTCGGCTCCGTGGTGGTAAGGGGCAATAACATCGTGCTTATAAACCCCATGAAAGAATGAAGAGTGCAAGAGCAAAGGGTAAGAAGATAGGAATCATAGGCATCGGTAATATCGGGACTGCCATTCTCCGCGGGTTGCTGGCAACGGTTGATGATGCACGGTTCTTGATAAGCGATTTGAGGCGGGAGAGTCTCAATGCCTTTGCGGGCGAGTCGAGGGTGGAGATATGTGATAGCAACGAAGAGCTGGCGAAGAAGGCGGATATATTGATACTGGCGGTTAAACCCAGGGATGTGCGTATGGTTTTAGAGCCGATAGCGCCACTTATGACAGATAAGCTATTGATATCCGTGGCTGCCGGTGTATCAACAGCCGAGTTAGAGCGATACCTCGGTGAGGGTAAGCGAGTGATTCGCGTGATGCCGAACATAGGGGCGCGAGTGGGTGAATCGGTATCAGCACTGTGCAGGGGCAGTAATGCTGTTGATGAGGATGAGGAACTCGCCGATGTGATTCTAAGTGCTATTGGCTCGGTTTATCATATAAAGGAGCGCGATATGGATATTATAACGGGACTGAGTGGCAGTGGTATCGCATTCCTCGCAGAGGTGATAGATGCAATGGCGGATGCAGGCGTGCATGAGGGCTTACCAAGAGACCTGGCACTTACTATCGCCGCAAGGACTGCAATTGGCGCGGCACGGTTGATCCTCGCGGGCGATGACCCCGCTACTATAAAGGCGATGACCGCCTCGCCAGGCGGTACAACAATAAGGGGGCTGTATGCAATGGAGTCAAGAGCTGTGAGAGCGGCGATGATGGATGCGGTGATAGAGGCAACGAGACGAAGCAGGGAGATGAACAAATAGATAATTGGGGTTGGGGGGTTAGAGGCGATGAAGAACGATTTGATAGCGCGAGTAACCGAGATACTGAAGGAAGCGGGTTTCATCGTCTCCAGCCGGTGTAAGGCAAAGAGTTTCGATCTGGCGGCGCGCAGGGGCGATTTAATCCTGCTGGTGAAGGTATTATACAACATAGATGGTCTGAGCGACGAGATAGCGAGGAGTATAAAGCGTGCGGCATTCTCATTACTTGCTTCCCCTCTTGTCGTGGGAGAGAGAAAGGGCAGTTTCTTCCTGGAAGACGATGTCATCTACCACCGGCACGGTATTCCCGCAATAAACGTCAATACACTCTACGATTATTTCATCGCGGGGGTGCGTCCTTATGTCTATTCGGCAACTGGGGGCTTATACGTGAACATAAATGGTGAGCTGATGCGGATGGCGCGCGAGAAGAAGGAACTCTCTCTCGGCGATATAGCATCACGTCTGGGCGTTTCCAGGCGCAGTGTGAGTAAATATGAGGAAGGTGGCGTGAGCACCACGATAAATATAGCACTGAAGCTCGAGGAGATTCTGGATACCGTATTGATAGAGCCACTGGAGTTCTTAGCCAATGAGCGTGAAGAACCTTTACCACCAGAGGTGACGGAAGCGGGTATAGACGATGCCACTTCGGACTTAGAGCGATACATACTGGGTATGATGGAGGAGATAGGCTTTGAGATATTCACAACCACACATGCACCTTTCAATGCCGTCTCACTCTCGCAATTGAGATCGAGAAATGAGAGCATACGGATTCTCACGGGGATAAGTAAATACACCCAGCAGGTGATAAAAAGAGCGAGAATCCTCAGCAGTCTCTCGACCGTGACGAACACGCACTCGGTATTCGTGGTTAATGGCAATGTCAAGCGTGTGCAGGTAGACCATACGGTATTGATGGAGAAGGAGGAGTTGAAGAGGATAAGAGACCCGGAAGAGTTCACATGTGTGATAAGGGAGAAGATGAGCAATGACAGAGATGGCTGAGCCCGAGGTCGCTATCATAATGGGTTCTAATAGCGATAAGGTGGTGGCAGAGAAGGCGGCGAAGGTGCTGGCGGAGCATAAAGTGCGTTATGAAATGCGTGTGCTATCGGCACATCGCGAGCCGGAAGCGCTGGAGCGGTATCTGAAGGAGATTGAAGATTCAGTAGCCGTGATAATAGCGATTGCAGGCTTGTCCGCGGCATTACCGGGTGTAATAGCGGCGAAGACCGACAAGCCCGTCATTGGAGTGCCGGTGAGTGGCAAGCTGCTGGGGATGGATGCACTGCTTTCTATGGTGCAGATGCCATCCGGTGTGCCTGTGGCTGTTGTGGGTATTGATAATGGCGAGAACGCGGCTCTGTTCGCTATTCGTATGTTGAAAAGCCTTAATCGCGGGCAATTGCTGTAATTCCGGTTCTGAATAGCTGTTTTATTCCAAAGTGCTTCATCAATTCTATAAATCGGTCTATTCGCTCAGGTTCGTCTGCGAGTTCCAGTATTAATGAATCAAGTGATGCATCGGCTATTTTCGCACCATAAGATTCCGCAAGCTGCATCACCTCAGTTCGTGCCTCCACATTCTTTGTATGCACCTTCATGAGGCACAGGTCGCGGATAATCGCATCGTGCTCCTTCAAATCCACCACCTTTATCACCTCTATCAGATTGCTCAACTGCTTCCTCACCTTCTCCAATTCGCTCTCAGAGGCTTCTATCGTCACTGTCATCCTTGATAACCCCGGCTTCTCGCATGGCGATACCGTAAGTGAAGAGATATTTATACCTCGCATTGTGAACATACCCGACATCCGCGTCAGCACTCCCGGATTGTCCTCCACCAACAGCGATATCACACGCGTCTGCATCTCTCGGTTCCTATCATACCGGTTATACCACCACCAGGCGGGATCATGGGCAGCACCTTATCCTCCTTACCCACTATCATATCAAGCACTGCGGGCTTGCCAGACTCAAAAGCGTTCTTCAATGCCGATTTCAAATCCTCAGGCTTCTCCACTCGCTCCGCATAGCACCCAAAAGCCTCACCGAGCTTGATGAAATCGGGCGTTATACCCAGATTCGTATGCGAATATCTCTTATCGAAGAACAGCTCCTGCCACTGCCTTACCATACCCAGATAGCGGTTATCGAAGATACAGACCACCACCGGGATATCATTCTCAACGCAGGTTGCCAGGTCATGGCAGGTCATCAGGAAACTACCGTCACCCGCAATATCCACCACCTGCTTATCCGGCGCCGCAACCTTGGCACCTATTGCCGCGGGGAACCCGAAGCCCATCGTGCCCAATCCCCCGGAGGATATGAAAGTGCGGGGCTTCTTCGTCATATAATAATGCGCAGCGAACATCTGACACTGTCCCACCTCGGTCGTGATGATTGTATCATCGTCCAGGATATTATTGAGTTCTTTTATTAAAATATCGGATACCGATGACCCCGGTCTATGTATATCTTTTATGCACTCCTCACAGGCTGAATGCATCTCTTTTACACGCTGTAACCATACGCTTCCCTCACGTATGCTCTCTTTCTTAAGCCACTTCAGTATATCAGAAAGTGCAAGCTTCACATCTCCCACAATCGGGATATCCACCGGTATGTTCTTATTTATCTCGGCGGCATCCACGTCCACCTGTATCAATGTCGCGTCAGGAGCAAACTGGTCAAGTTGCCAGCCGGTCAATCTGTCGCTGAATCGTGTGCCAAGTGCGAGCAGGGCATCACATTCGTTCAGTGCTCTGTTCGCATAGATACGCCCGTGCATACCAGCCATACCAAGACACAGGGGATGGCTTTCCGGTATTGCACCTTTGCCCATCAGTGTAGTGACAACGCCCGCGCCGAGTGTTTCCGCTAAAGTCCGTAATTCTTCCGTCGCACCCGCACTTATAACACCGCCACCTGCGAGAATGAGCGGGCGTTCGGCATTTGCGAGCGCCTCCGCAGCCTTCTTCGTCTGCACTTTATTCGGGTTTATATTTGGTTTATAACCCGGGAACGTCTCTTCTGGATGCAATTCCACCTCCACTTTACTCGCCTGGACATCCTTCGGCAGGTCGACCAGGACAACACCTTTCCTGCCGGTATTGGCGATATAAAAGGCATTATGAATGACACGTGGTAAATCCTCCGCTCGCGTCACCAGGAAGTTATGCTTCGTGATGGGCATGGTGATTGTGAAGGTACTCGCCTCCTGAAAGGCATTGGAGCCTATTGCGGATGTGGGCACCTGCCCGGTAAGTGCAACGACGGGAGAAGAGTCCATGTTCGCATTCGTCAGTCCAGTAATGAGATTTGTGGCACCTGGACCGGAAGTGGCGATGCAAACGCCGGTTCGTCCAGATACACGTGCATAGCCATCAGCTGCGTGCGCTGCGCATTGCTCATGCCTCATTAATATATGCCTTATCTCCTCCGCCTGTTGCAGCGCCTCATAGAAATCCAGCAGTGCGCCGCCGGGTATACCAAAGGCTACCTCCACACCTTCCTTCTTCAGTTCCTCCACCACTATCTCCGCACCGCTCAGCTTCTTGCCCGCCATTTCTCCACTACGCTATACATTTATTACACCTGTTTAAATATACTTCTATCTTTGCATCCTGCAAGGTGAAAAGAGAAGAAGAGAGAGATGAGATATGACATGCACACACACTCGAAATACTCGCCTGATAGCATGCTCGAGCCACGAGCGATTGTGAAACATGGGCGTAAGAGGGGGCTTGCCGGGGTTGCCGTGACGGACCACAACACGATAAAGGGGGGATTGGAAGCGAAGCGATATGAAACGGAAGATTTTAAAGTGATTGTGGGTTCGGAGATAATGACGGACCGGGGTGAGATAATAGGGCTATTCCTCAATGCGGAAGTGGAACCGGGCGAATTTGAAGCGGTGATTGAGGGGATAAAAGAACAGGGCGGCATCGTTGTTGTGCCACATCCATTTGATAGGATACGCCCGGGCTTACAACCCACGGATGAGGATGCTAAGTTCTTTGATTGCATAGAGGGCTTCAATTCGAGATGTCTATTCCAGAGCTACAATGAGCGTGCGGTGGAATTCGCCAGCCGACATAAGCTGCCCGTTACAGCGGGTAGTGATGCGCATTTCGGGTGGGAGATTGGAAATGCATTCATTCGAGCGAACGCAGCCAGCGAGGAGGAACTGAGACGGGATATACTGGATAATGAGATTGAATACGGGGGCAGACTGAGCAACCCGCTGAACCAGTGCTTGAGCAAGGTGCTTAAGACATGGAGAAAGGTGATGTTGCCATGAATGCTTTACATACCTGCTTCTATGTGAAGGAGGAACCTGGAGATGGTAGTCTATTATCGCCAAACTACCTTTCAACAGCGAATATACTTGTTCGAACTGGTTGAGCGACCGGGGAACGTTTCAGAAGCATGCAGAGGAGCAAAAGTCTCGCGCAGCACCTACTATCGGTGGAAGCCCCGATACGAGAAGGACGGCGTAGACGGGCTTCGTGAGACGAGGAGTCATGCTGTGCATAATCCTCACACCATTGACCCTGAGATAGAGAGGAGGGTTATCGAGCTGAGAAGGGAGCATCCTGACTGGGGACAACTCATATCATAGTTGTTACTCAACCATCATAATATTATATGCACCCTTTCCTCGTATTTCAAAAGCCAATCAAAGGCGGTGCAGACCTCATCCAGGTTGGCTTTTACACTCCTCACTTTGACGAAATCTATTTCCCTCGGATTGAATTGAAACTCTGGTGAGCTTTCTGTACGCCGCTCCCCAATTGCCATTACAAAAACACCGCCACTGCTCGCAAATAAAGGGGGACGCCCTGTTCCATGCCATGTTCATAAATCCTGTATTATCTCCTTTAATCTATTCACGAACTCCTTTACATCTTTTAAAGCATCTTCTACCTGGTCTTTGGTCAGCCACCTTTCATAAAAGTTCGTGTGCAAGCTATTTGCAGAGAACCAGAGCTTGTTTATCGCAGGTTCTTTTAGCTCTTTCCTTAATTTGTTCACGTATTCCCGGGGCTCTCCATGGGCTCTTAGCTCTTTCCCTTCCCTGCTTAAAGCCACTGCTTTAACCGCCTGCGAGGCGGCACCCCAGCCTTTTTCTGAGGCTTGAACATAATCATCTTCGGAAATCCGCGCTTCTGCGTCACTTAAGTATTTATTACAAAGGCTTATATGGATTTCTGCCCTGGATTTTGGATCAATGTTTAGATATCTGGCAACAGCATCAGAAACAATACATTCTCTCTTATCCACATCTTCTTCGTCCATACTGATAGTTTCTTCACATTATCACTGTAACTATAAGATAAAGACAAAGATATTAAATAAGAACTTAAAATATTTTTCTCTACACGCTTACATTTTTCTAAAGTTAAGTATGTGCCCCTTTTGCTCTCTCAGAGAAAAACCAGCGGATTCCATAATTTCTAAAATCCTGTCCTTTTTGATACGAAAGCAAAAACGCGTGGATAAGTAGCCGTCGGGCTTCAAAACCCTGTGCAATTCCCTCAGCACTGACTCCTTATCCTTAATCTGCGGAAGCACACCATAAAATAGAACCACATCCACACTATCATCACGCAAGCCGGTCTCCCTATCGGATAATATCGTGATTATGTTCCGAAGTCCTTGCTTCTTCGCCTCTTCTTCAATCCTCGTTACAGCCACTGGCTCTTTGTCCAGGGCATACACTCTCCCGCTATTACCCACGAGCTTAGCGATAGGGAAAGTGTAAGAACCTATACCACAGCCGTAATCCAGAATTATCTGCCCTTCTCTGATATCGAGTTTATTTAACTCCTCCCGCGGGTTGAATGGTATGCCAAGTTTGTCCCTTAGCCCTAAAAGGAAATACGTTACCCTGCTGTAAAAATTGCCTGAGTTCATAATTCCTTTGGTAAAACCATCCTGCCTCAAATTCACCTCTTTCTAATCCACCACATCACCACTGCCGAACGCTTCTCTCTGTGCAAACCCTTTTTCGAAACGTATTGCTCGATGATTTCCTTCACATGAGTATCCACCTCCACGTATTTA
>JAGGRS010000183.1 GCA_021159475.1 Candidatus Methanophagales archaeon | reverse complement strand
GTGAACACTGCTGAAAACAGACACGGATTCCTGAGAGCATGGCTGATAAAATTCAGGGGTGTATCAAAACACTATCTGCGCAACTACATCTCATTCTTTGAGCTCTTGTTCAACTCGAAGAAAACTTCCATCCATCATTCTGTTCCCGATGGTTTAGGGGGATGAGCGAATTCTATTAAATGTGTGATTGTCAAATTAAATATAACAGATGATGAATATCAATATCTACCCGATACTCAGTCCGGTAATTGAGGCACTGGGTAAGGCAATAGTAATAGGAGCAATAGCCTTTGCAATTCTTATTCTGATAGCCCTGCTGTTCTGTATATTCATATTCCACACACACCGGATAATATTCCCCAATCTCGTTCTCTTCTTGATATTAGTATGCGAGGAGCCACTGCGCAGGCTGCTATCCTTCTTCCACGTTGACCCCACACTGGTGGACCGCGTGTCGGTGGAGATAGGGAACGCGGTGAACTATCCGGCATTTGCCAGTACGAAGCTGGAAGAGCGTGCATTACTGCTGCCACAATGCATTCGCAGCCCTGACTGCCCGGCGAAGCTCAGCCCGGTGGAGGGCATCAAGTGTGTGGAATGCGGGAGATGCGAGATTGCGAAACTGAGCGCTGTTTGTAAGGAGCTCGGCATCAGCATGTATATCTCGCCTGGTGGCACGTTCACGAAGCGGATTCTTATGTATAACTATAACGGTGGCAGTGGGCGAGTGAAAGCGGTAGTTGGTGTAGCGTGCTACCCGAACCTGCATGAAGGGCTGTTAAATGTGAAGCTTGTGGGGATACCCGCACAGGGCGTACCATTAAAGACAACCGGGTGCGTGAACACCACAGTGGACATTCATGAGATAATAGCGAGGTGCAAGATGGGAATAGGGAATAGGGAATAATGAGCAGCACCACCTTTTTATCTTCCGCTGTGTATCTATGGGTGGGAACGGCTTTTATTAGCCTGGTTATAGCATTTGCGGTGCTGACCCTGGCAGCAGTATGCTTAGCCATCTATAAAAGAGAGTTATTCCCGCGATTCACACTCTTCGTGCTCAATCTCTTTTACCACCCGGCGAAGCTATTGCTTGGGTATCTTCATATAAACCACATAATTGTAGATGAGATAGGCATTGCACTGATGAACTCGATATACAGAGAGGCGTATGAGAATACAGCACTGGATAAGAGGATTCTGTTCCTGCCCCAATGCCTCCGCAGTCTTGAATGTCCCGCAAAGGTATCGCCACGTGAGGGTATATTATGCAAGGCGTGCGGCAGGTGCGGGATTGCGGAGCTTAAAAGACTATGCGATGACCTGGGTGTTAGTATCTGCATCGCACCGGGAGGCGAATTTGTAAAGCGAGCGATAAGCGATAAGAAGCCTCAGGCTGCGCTGGGTGTTGCATGTCAGCATGACCTCTATGATGCGATGCGGTATGTCACATCAAAGGGCATACCAATGATAGGAATAGTGCTCACAAGAAGCGGGTGCGTATCAACGGATGTGGATTGGGAAGAGGTGAAGAGAGCCATTGCCATTTGTGCATCCCCAGATAAAAGGTGATTTGTGTATCTGTATTTGTATGAGAGAGGATTTATTATTATAACAATGCGAATAGAGAGAGCGAGGGGCACACGGGATTTCCTGCCTGCGGAAATGAAGAAGAGGCGAGAGATAGAAGCGAAGATGCGGGAGATAGCGGAGCGATGGGGCTATGAGGAGATAAGCACACCCACCTTTGAACTCGCCGAGTTATTCACACTCAAGTCAGGAGAGGGCATTCTGAAAGAGATGTATGAATTCAGAGATAAAAGTGGCAGGCACTTAGCACTTAGACCTGAACTGACCGCACCGGTGATAAGACTGTATGTCAACGAACTGAAGATGGCGCCGAAGCCGACGAAGGTCTATTATTTCGGTAATTGTTTCAGGTATGAGGAGCCACAGCGTGCTCGATACCGCGAGTTCTGGCAGTTTGGGGCGGAGATTATCGGCTCTGACCGTCCAGAAGCGGAGGCGGAGCTAATTGCTCTCGCTTATCATATCACAAAGGCACTGGGCATAAAAGCAGAGCTGCATGTGGGTCATGTGGGTCTCTTAAGAGAGCTATTACGAACTGCGAATATGAGTGATGCAACGATAAGCAGAGCGATGCGATTGATAGACAAAGGAGCGAAGAGTGAATTGAGCGAGTTAATGAGCGATACAGGGATAGAGAGTGGGAAGAAGAAGGATTTAATCCGCCTTATAGACTCAAGGGGTGAAGCGGCTGTGGAAGAGGCACGAAGAATGATTGCGGATGATGGCGAAGTATTGGAGCAATTGGGGCGATTGGAGCAGTTGCTGGAGCTACTCCGCTATTATGGGGTCGTCTATACCCCGAACCTGGGTATAGCACGGGGACTGGACTATTATACAGGAATGGTATTTGAGATATACGAAGCGGGCGATAAACTGGGCGCACAGAGGCAGATATGCGGCGGTGGTACCTACCGACTGGCTGCACTGTTCGGTAGCAGTGAGGATACCCCCTCAACAGGTTTTGCATTCGGCTTTGACCGATTAGCGGAGATATTGCAGAATGCGGGATGTGAATATGAATTGAAGAAAGCGACAGTGGTGGTGGTGCCGGTGCGAGCCAAGCATAAGAAGGACCATGAAGTGATTAAAGCTGCTATAAGAATAACCGCCAGGTTGAGAGAGCGCTTCATAACCTATCTGGATTTGATGAACCGAAGTATAAGGGAGCAACTGGCTTATGCCAATGCGATTAATGCTTCATTCGCAGTGCTCGTGGGCGAGCGCGAACTGGAGGTGGGGAAGGTGACCTTAAGGGACCTCAAAACAGGTGAGCAGGATACAATGAGCCTTGAGGAATGTATAGAGCGGTTAGAGTTCGCAGATACATGAAGGACAAGACCAGATGCTATATTTGAAACAGTAACATCATTTATAGAGAATAGAGAGATAGAGATAAAATGGGGGGAGAGGGCGAGCAAAAAGTAAGGGCGCACGTATTCATAAAAGGGCGAGTGCAGGGTGTGCTATTCCGATACGCAACGAGAGATGAAGCGAATTTGAGAGGAGTAAAGGGCTGGGTGAGGAATCTTAGCGATGGCAGGGTAGAAGCGGTCTTCGAGGGTGATAAGAACAAGGTGGATGAACTGATTGAGTTCTGCCATTATGGACCGCCAGCGGCGAAGGTATCCTCTGTGGAAGTGAGATGGGAGGACTATACAGGCGAGTTCCGGGATTTCCATATCCGCTATCGCTAATGGTAATGGTAATGCACTCCGCTATAGAAATGTCAATTCTATGCCAGCCCGGCGTAGATACTCCAGTCCTTCCTTATCACTGTATTCGCCCGACATCACCACGCGCTTTATACCCGCATTTATTATCAGTTTGGCACAGATCTTGCATGGATATGAATTCACATATAGAGTAGCACCTTCTGCATCTCTGCCCGCCTGGAGTAGTGCATTCTGCTCGGCATGAACACCTATGCACTCCTCATGCCTCTCGCCCGATGCAATCTTCAGCCTATCGCGTCTGCACCCGACATCGAGGCAGTGAGGGAATCCCTTTGGTGCGCCATTATAGCCCGTGGATATTATAATGTTGTTCCTGACCACCAATGCACCTATCTGCCTTCTCAGACATGTGGAACGCTTCGCCACGTCCTCCACTATCCTCATCCAGTACTCGTCCCACGGTATTCGCTCAGCACCCATTTACATTTATAGTATTATATTTATATCACGACCACAAGAAGGGCATCTTGGGCTTCTTATCCTCCGCTTCACACGATAATCCCTACGCTGGATGAGCAACTCGCCACATTCGGGGCAGTAGGTATTCTCATATTGGTGTCCCGGGATGTTGCCCAGATATACATACTCAATACCTGCATCTTTAGCGAGGTCATGCGCCATCTCTAAACTCTCAATACTGGTCGGTGGCACATCAAGCATCAGATGCGCGGGATAAAACCTCGAGAAATGCACCGGTATTGCCGCATTCAACTCTGCTACCCAGTTAGCGAACTGCCTTATCTCCTCCCGGCTGTCGTTATAGCCAGGTATAATCAGGTATGTGAGTTCGAGATGTATCTTCTTCTCAAGCATCAGTTCACATGTCTCCAGCACGGGCTCTAACCGCGCGCCACAGACTCGTTTATAGAATGAATCGGAGAATGCCTTCACATCCACATTCGCAGCATCTAAGAACGGTGCTATCTCGTTCAGAGCATCTTCACTGATATAACCATTGGTCACGTAAACGGTGTAAAGTCCTTCGGCTTTCGCCAGTCTGGCACAGTCATAGGTGTATTCAAACCATACCGTCGGCTCGTTATATGTCCATGCGATACCATCGCAGTGGGTTCGCTTCGCTCGCGTGACCGCTTCTTCTGGAGTTATCGGAAATGTCTGGATATCGCCCCAGCGTGCTGTTGAGATACTCCAGTTCTGACAGTGCTTGCAGTGGAAATTGCACGAGATTGTGCCGAGCGAGAAGACATAACTGCCAGGATAGAAATGATACAGCGGTTTCTTCTCCACCGGGTCGGCATTAACAGAAGAAGCTTCGGCATAGATGAGTGTATAAAGCTTACCCGCCCTATTCTGCCTCGTCCGGCATAGCCCGAACCCATCCTCGGGTATGAGGCAGTGATGCGCGCAAACATTGCAACGCACCTTTGCATTCGCATCCTCACGCTTATACAGCATAGCCTCCCTTAACGGCATGATACCAGCGGGTCATTGTGCATTGAAGGAACCCAATATCCAATACAATATAAGTATATGTAACATAATGGTAAATATCTTCATCACTTCTAATATTTCTCCAATCTATGCAGCACTGTTTTTCCAGCTCAATTCCGAGCCGGATCTCCTCCGCACCCAAACCCGCAGACCTCAAATCGCAAATCTTTTTCGTTTGCGCAGCCTTCCTGCGCTTCCTTTCTCCAATTTCACGAATTGCCGCGATGTCTACCGGCTTCGTCTCAACAAAGCCCTCCGCATCAATCGCTTCAAACACGCTTTCACCTCGCTCTGTCCTCACTATGACCGTTGAGAATCCCTCTGGAGAGCCGTCGCAACCCACAGAAATACGCTGAACTTACGCACTTCAGCGATAGAACCCGCGCCCAAAACGCCCTCAACATACCTTCTCAACGGGAGATATTCGTAAGTTTCCCTGCAGAAGAGCCATATTGGAAGACCGATGCAAATACTGTCAAGATATTCTTCAAGAACCGCATCACGAATGAGCATTAAATTGGGTGAGATGCCGAACTTCGTGCGTGCAGATGTTATTACATCATCAAAATTCTTCGCAACTCTTGGAGAACCATAGCTTTTATGAAGCTTTTTTGACTGTTACTCAATACTATCAACATAGTCAGGCAGGGAGAGGAAGCTTGGTCGCTAAATTATTAGAGGAATTAGGCACTTCGGAAAAAAAATATAATAAGGAGTTTAAGATAAGAATAATATGAAGACTCTCCCATCGCCTAACACGGTATATCTGGTTCGCCCTTTGAGCTCACCCAAATTTTCGCCTTACAGCGAAAACTTCGGATATGCCGAACCGTTATACACAAAAGTCGAAAGGTTTGAAGAGATGCTTGACATTTCAAAGATGCAGAACCTTTTGAGCTAAAGGAGGTTTGAAAGCATGCCAAAATTACCCATCTTCATCATAACAGAAACCGAACCTACACCACTTTTACGTGATTTTGCCACATTTACACAATTCTTAAGAACACATCACATTTTTGTATATCGTTCGTGAGGTTTTGGAATATCTGAGTGAGTGTCAGCCAGGGAAAGAGATTCAACTAAAAGGCGAGGATGCCCCCGATATTGCCCGGATGTTATTTGATTGGAGCTACTTCTTGCACTATTTCTCATACTTCGGCTTCTGGGAGGTGAAGCGAATTCGTGGATGGAACTTTATCTCTTTGATTACGGTGATGAATGGCATTTTCGAGTCGAATTAGAAGAGATACGAAGAGAAGGGCGTAAACCCCGTGAGCCAAAAAACATTGAAAAGAAGGGAAAAGTTCCGAAACAATATGGGGAATGATGTGAATAAATTTTGATTCCGATTCCAAAAATGCCTGCATACGATGAACTTGAATCAGAGGTAATAGAAGTGCTGTGTACCTACTGCGGCGCCTGTGTCGCTTCATGTCCACCAAATTATTTATCATCACATGCTTTACCTCTTCAAACATTTTTATCACCAGCCTTTTTATATAACAACAGAGGAGGTAAATTGCGATGTGTAGTGTAGGCGGGGGCGACTTCAATTTGGAAATAAAAATACTGTATACACAATGAAGAAGGAGTTAGATACTTTGTTAGAAGAGTTAAGAGGTATTCATTCGGATTTTAAACTCATCTTCACCGATAAGGTTGAAGTAGGCGATTGGGTTCGTTGGAGATGCAGGTATGGATGTAAAGCGTATGGCAAGCACCTGAACTGCCCGCCTTATGTGCCATCGCCGGAAGAGACGAGGAAACTGATACGATGTTATGAGCGCGCGATAGTTGCGCGATTTGACGCCAAACCTGACTTAGAAGTCCCACCTTCGCATATACACCATTTCCTCTGGGATGCCATAAAAGTCTTCTATGACA
The DNA here is from genome assembly GCA_021159475.1 of Candidatus Methanophagales archaeon. Classification (GTDB taxonomy): domain Archaea; phylum Halobacteriota; class Syntropharchaeia; order Alkanophagales; family Methanospirareceae; genus G60ANME1. Next base: position 295 of record JAGGRS010000183.1, on the reverse strand, counting down.
CGATGTTTGAGATGGAAAGGCACGCATTTCTGTCTGGCTATTACAAAGTGTTCGCAATGGTCGGGCTTTGCTGTGCGTATTGCGATGAATGCATACCAGAGCGGGAAAATTTTTTAGACCATGCGGCGAAGAGGTTCTGCATACATCCACATAAGATGAGACCAGGGATGGAGGCATGTGGGATAGACGTGTTCAAGACGGTCAGAAATGCGGGATACGAAGTGGAAGCGCTAACATCACCTTATGAAAAGATAACCTTTTTTGGGCTGCTTCTGTTAGAATAGTTTATTTCAAC
>JAGGRS010000105.1 GCA_021159475.1 Candidatus Methanophagales archaeon | reverse complement strand
GGGTAGCTGGCTTTCTCCCGCAAATCCTACTCTACGAGATGTCCATGAATATATCTTAGCTATATCAGTTTATACAGCGTGTCCCTCCTCCTTGGTGTCCTCCCCGCGTCCTTTATCAGCCGCTCGAACTCCTCCGGGCTCAGGTATTCTCCGGCTGAAGAGCCCGATAGCCGCGATATATTCTCCTCCATCAATGTGCCTCCGAGGTCATTCACGCCGAAATATAGCATCCTCTGCGCATACTCTACCCCGAGCTTCACCCACGATGCCTGTATATTCACACAATATGGATGAAGAATGACCCTTGCGAGTGCATGCGCCATTGCATCCTCCTCAAAGCTGACATCGCGCTTCACCAGCTTCCCCAACCCATTATTCTTACGCATGAACTTCAGTAGCACGAACTCGGTAAACCCTCCCGTATCCTTCTGCAGCTCCCTTATCCTGAAGATGTGGTTTATCCTCTCCTCCCACGTCTCTATATGCCCATACATGATGGTGGCAGTGGAAGGAATGCCCATGCGATGTGCAGTCCTTATTATACTCTCCCATTCAGCCGTATTCAACTTCCGGGGGCATATTATCGCCCTTATAGAATCATCCAGTATCTCCGCAGCGGTGCCGGGAATAGAGCCCAAACCCGCACTCTTCAACTCCTTCAATACCTCTTCCACTTCCAACCCCGTATTCCTTGCCACATGGTATATCTCCATTGGCGAGAAGGCATGGATATGCACATCAAACTGCGATTTTATGGTCTCAACAAGCCTGCAATAGTCGTCCAGCCGCAGGTCTGGATGCAATCCACCCTGAATGCATATCTCAGTCGCTTCATTCTCCACCGCCTCTTCCACCTTATTCAGAACCTCATCCATAGTAAGCAAATAGCCACGCTTCTTATCCGCCCTGAAAGCACAGAACTTGCAATTCCCTACGCAGATATTCGTGAAATTTATGTTCCTGTTCACCACGTAGGTGACGATATCGCCGTTCGTATCCTCTCGCAGCTCATCTGCGAAGCGAAATAAAAGAGGGGGGTGATTAACAAGAAAGAAAGCATCTGCACGCTCTATCCCTCCACGCCTTATCCGCTCATATAACTCATCGATATCGCCTTTCATCCATCTGAATCTGATATTCCACTTACTTTTACTTTATCCCCGTTATTATCTCCTTGCTGAGGTCAAATACCGTTGCCTTATCCGCACCATCTTCTATCATCAGCTTCTTACTCGCATCTATCTCCCCGACCATAGAGGCTGTTATACCCGCATCCTCAAATATATTTATGCATTCCGCGCCCCTCTCCGCATCCTCCACCGTTAATACAAATCCCGTACCCGGATACATCTTTAGCCAGTGTGCAATAGAAATTGGCACTTCCTCGGTATCAGGTCTCGGTATCTTCTCCAGTTCCACTCGCGCACCCACACCCGAGGACTCAAGCAACATCCCCAGGGTGCCAAGCGTGCCGGGATTGCTTATGTCCTTACCGGCAGTTGCGAGCCTCTTCTCCCCTATCTCCACCATCGTATCCAATTGCCTCTTTATCGCAGCTGCTGACTTCCTCGTCGTGTTGTCCCATGCAAGGTTGTATTTCGGATATATCCTACCATCGAGGTCAATCGCCACAACTATTTTATCACCCGGCTTCGCTCCACTTGAGAATATCACATTGTCACGCTTCACAGTCCCGACAATCCCGACATCAAGCGCATCGTATGAAGTATCAGGGTGTAGATGCCCGCCCACCATAGGCACGCCGAACTTCTTCACGCCATCCTGCATCCCTCTGCCCAATTCCGCACATATATGCCTCTTCTGCGTTGAGGTCAGATTCACCATCGCCAGTGCAGTACCGCCCATCGCCGCTATATCGTTCACATTCACGAGCACTGCGCAATAACCTGCCCACCATGGGTCTGCATTCAATAATTTACCCCATATCCCATCCACCGCGAGCAGAATAAAATTGTCATCGTCCACTCTGAGCACCGCCGCATCCTCTCCAAACCCCGCTATCGTCTTACTACCCACCCTATCTGCAGTCCCAAGTATCTCCACGAGGTCTCTTATACCTCTCTTACGCTTCACTCCTTCAAAGTTCCTGAGTTCCGCAGCCAGGGACTCCAGATTCATATCCCGCATTTGTGCGCCTCCATCTCCTCTATTATCCCTTTTACCTCCTCTATATTGTTTATTCTGAAATCAGCAACATCAAAAATCTCGCCAGGTCTATCCGCAGCCTCCTGTAAGGACAATACCGCTATATCAGATTCACAAAATGCGAGATAGTCGTTCCTGTCATCACCAACCATTATCACTCTATGCCGGTCTTTCAACTTCCTCACCAGATCACGCTTGTCCTCAGGGGTCATCATGCCAAAGATATTCTCCAGGGGAACCTCCGGCAGATATACCGATATCTCCTCAGGTTCTATCCTGTCTCCCGATGCTACAAATACCGCACAACCCATCTGACTCAATTCCTTCAGGAGCTTGCGAGTCCCCGGGAAGAATTTTATACCCCCCGCTATTAAATATCTTATCGTTTTGCTCGCCATCTCCACTATCAAAGCTATCCCTACTACCGGTAAAATGTCACACTTCATTAAAAACCCCATCGTTTCATGCACGTCCCTCAACTTGATGCGCCTATCGTTCAATATTGTTTCCAGCACTTCTTCATCATCTATCCCTTCTCTCTTATATACCACCCTAATTTCTATTTTCTTCGCCTTCATCACCTCTGACAACAACTTTGAATCCTCTTCTTTCGCTAATGTCTCGTCGTATCGCGTCTTCAATATCGCCATTGCGCCCCTCTCCAACCTGTCCGTGCAGCTCAACCCCGACACTCTGCTCCGCTTCGTTATCCCCCTATTGATGTCCTTTATTATTCTGAACGGCGCATAAAGAACACCTGCACCGTCAAATACTACCGCTAATTCCCGCATTTACATCATCTCTAAGTTAATTTATGTGTGAAGTTAATATATGGATATAGGTGAGTATGGGGCGATGAGCGATGGCACAGGAGATTGACCTTGCAACAGAGAGATGGGAGGACTTTCTGAAACGATATTGCTGGGATGAGCTTGTAGAACTCTCGAATTACTATCCGGAGAAGCGGAGTTTGCTCGTTAAGTTCACTGATATGGACCTTTACGACCCGAATCTCGCAGATATGGTGCTGGAAAGTCCTGATGTCGCTATTAATGCGGCAACGAGGGCATTACGAACCATTGATACCCCAACCGGAGTCACACTCGATGAGGCGAACTTCCGCATAATAAAGGTGCCGAGAAGGCTGAAAATCCGCGATATCAGGAGCGAGGATATAGGAAAGCTCGTGAGTATAGAAGGATTGGTGACAAAAGCCACAGAGGTGCGTCCGAAGGTGGTGGAAGCGGTATTTGAATGCCCATACTGTCACCACGTGTTCTCGGTGGAGCAGAGCGGGCGGCAGTTCAAAGAGCCGGTGGAGTGCGACCAGGAGAGTGGCGGGTGTGGCAGGAAGGCACAGCACTTCAAGCTCCTGCTCGAGCAGTGTAAATTTGTAAATGCGCAGAAGATACAACTTCAGGAGTCGCCGGAGGAACTGCGTGGCGGCGAATTGCCACAGGCAATAGATGTCTATCTCGAGGATGACATCACCGGTGTTGTCACACCGGGCGACCGTGTCATTATTACCGGCATTCTCAGGTCTTATCAGCGGACCACCAGGTTCGGAAAGACACCTTTCTTTGATATCTATCTTGAGGGTAACTCACTGGAGCACAAGGAGGAGGAGTTTGAGGAGATAAAGATAACGGAGGAGGATGAACGGAGGATAATGGAGCTGAAGAATCAGCCAGACGTTTACGAGAAGCTGATAAGGAGTATCGCACCCTCTATTTATGGCTATGAGGAGATAAAAGAGGCGATGGTCCTCCAGTTGTTCGCTGGCGTGCCGAAGGAGCTGCCGGACGAGACGCGAGTGCGTGGTGATATACATGTACTGCTCGTTGGTGACCCGGGTGTGGCGAAGAGTCAATTACTGACGTATCTCGTGAGGTTAGCACCCAGGGGCTTGTATACCGGCGGTAAGAGCAGCACTTCTGCTGGACTGACCGCAGCGGCAGTGAAAGATGAGTTCGGCGAGGGGCGATGGACCTTAGAGGCGGGAGCGCTGGTGCTCGCGGACAAGGGCATAGCAGCGGTGGATGAGATAGACAAGATGAGAAAAGAGGATAGGGACGCACTCCACGAAGCGATGGAGCAGCAAACGGTATCAGTAGCGAAAGCGGGTATAATGGCGCGTTTGAACTCCCGCTGCGGGCTTTTAGCCGCTGCGAACCCCAAATATGGGCGATTTGATAAGTACACCCCTATTGCGGAACAGATAAATATGCCACCCACGCTCCTATCGCGGTTCGACCTCATATTCACCATGATGGATAGACCGAATGAGGAGACAGACACGAAGACCGCCGAACACATAATCGAGACGCATTATGCGGGCGAGCTACTCGCACGGGCTAAGAATGTGAGCAAAATAAATGTAGCCGAGCGAGAGCATTTCGAGCGTGCAGTGGCGGCTATGAAGCCCCCTATTGAGAGCGACCTGCTAAGAAAATACGTAGCATGGAGCAAGCGGAATGTGTTCCCGGTGATGACGGAAGGAGCGAGGCGGAGATTCCTTGAGTTCTATATCGGACTACGCAGGCAGGGCTATGAAGATGAGGATGCCCCGATTCCAGTAACCGCGCGGCAATTAGAGGCGCTGATTCGACTCGGCGAGGCGAGGGCGAGGGCGCGATTGAGCGATGAAATAACTGAGGAAGATGCCGACCGCGTGATTAATATCGTCACTTACTGCCTGAAGCGCGTCTTCGTTGACCCTGAGACCGGCAGGCTCGATACCGATTGGGTCACTGTGGGCATATCGAAGACCAAAAGAGACCGGGCGAGGTCAATAAGGGAGATAATAAAGGACCTGGAGCGCGAGTATGGGGATGAAGTGCCGCTGGAGGAGGTGCTTGACCTCGCAGAGGAGGAGGGAATGGAGCGAGAGAAGGCAGAAGAGATAATAGAGGTGATGAAACGCGATGGTATCCTCTTCTCTCCATCAAGTGGTATCATTAAGTTTGTGCGTTAGCGGGCACGAACTTCGTGCCGTAATAGATTATACCACGCTCTCCTTCTTCACCCAATCTCCTGAACACCGCCCGGACGCGCATCCCTGTATGCATCTCCTCGGGCTTGCATATCACTTCAGAAAGTAGCTGTGCGCCCTCATCAAGCCTGATTATCGCTAAGTTGTATGGTATCTGACGATTGAGATTCCGTGGAGCCTGGTGGACGGTCGTGTAAGTGACCACCTCTCCCGTGCCTTTAAACTTATAGGGCACAATCTCACCCTTTCGCCTGCATTTCGGGCATAGCGTTCGGGGCGGGAAGAAGAAGCTGCCACAGTTCAGGCATCGCGTGCCCTCTAAGTTATAACGCGCTGCCTGCTCACGCCAGAATTTCGCCGTTGATGCCATCTCTCTTTGCTCCTGCTATCTATTCTATATCTATATTCCTGCTGTCTATATCTATATTATTTTCCTTAATTAGTAGAAAGAAAATGGCTGATGGTTATGATGAGCGAACATACATATAGGGTGCAGAGATAAAGCTAAGAGCCATGCGAAACGGGCATAAGCAGTTTATAGAAGAACTTGGCGAAACGGGATTGGTAGAACGAATAGCCAAACGATTTAAAGCGAGCAGTGAAGCTGTAAGAGTGGGTGCGGGAGAAGATGACTGCGCGGTTATGGACCTTGAGAGCGCGAGTGCAGGCTACCGCTACCTCGTTGTTACCACCGACACAGTCCAGCGGTCTACACACTTCCCGCGTGGCATCTCACCGTTCCAGATGGGCTGGAGTGCGGTTGCTGTGAACCTGAGCGACATAGCGGCGATGGGCGCTCACCCGTTTGCATTCGTTATCGCAATGGGCATTCCAGGGCATACGGATACGGATTTTTTAGATGCGCTTATAGCCGGGATAAAGGCATGTGCATCCGCATATAATGTCGTTGTGGTTGGTGGTGATGTAACAAGGAGCAAAGAACTTGTCCTGACGGGCACGTGCCTGGGCTTCGTGAACAAACCGGTGAAGAGGTCCACTGCCAGGGTTGGCGACCTCCTCGGTGTGACAGGGCGCTTGGGAAATGCCGCAGTGGGCTTGAAGATGATAGAAGAGGGTATAAGATTTTCGGAAGAGATTGAAGCAGCGGCGAAGCGAGCACTGTTTCAGCCCATACCGCGTGTAAATGAGGGAATAATCCTCGCTGAGTCCGGTATGGTCACATCCATGATTGATATAAGTGATGGACTTGCACTTTCACTTGCGGAACTGGGGCGCCGTAGTCATGTGGGGTTCGAGTTATATAAAGAGGAAGTGCCCGTATCAAGTGCTGAAGTCCCGTTAGAACTTGCCATCTATTATGGTGGCGACTATGAACTGCTCTTTACGCTCGATGCCGGAATCAGCGAATCGGAGCTGAAGCGGCTGCGGAAAGAGGTGGATATGAGTATCATAGGCAGGGTAATGCCGCAGGAAGCGGGTATATACTTCAGAGAAGGCTCACGCATGGAAGCGATAGCTATAAAGGGCTATCAACATTTCTGAGACGATACGTATATTTGCGCTCAGGCACGCACCATCCTCTCGTAGATAGCGAGCGCTTCCCTTAACTCTTCTTCTTTCAGCATCCCGTTTGCGGTTGGCACTTCCAAAATGCGGTGTGGTATGCGCAACTTCTTAATATCAAATCCCTCTCTGAACTTGAAATTCATTTTTGCACGATGTATCTCTCTTCCAAGCGCTCTCAAGTCGTCCTCTGTCCATTCCTTATTTCGCCCTATCCCCAATGCTTTCAGTGCCTTCTGTGTTACATCGGGTGTATATACTTTCCTGGCAAAGAAGCAAACAACGAGGCTCGACAGCACCTGCCGCCATTCCTCCTCCTTTAATAACTCGCTTACTATCTCCTCTACACTTACACTTGCTTCTTTCCCTATCAGCTTCTGGTCAAGGTCATAGCCCGCGGAATC
>JAGGRS010000118.1 GCA_021159475.1 Candidatus Methanophagales archaeon | reverse complement strand
TCCTACGAGACAGGGTCCTAAGCCCTGCGCCTTTTCCTTACTCAGCAACCCCCGCCATTGCTATTCCAGTTCGTCACTCATCGCCACCCAGAAGTGATACTGCGAAAGCTCAATTGTCTCCGCCCTCTCCCTGTTCTCCTTCGCCTTATCCTCTTCACCCAGTAGCTCGTATACCTGTGCCAGATTGCGATACGTTTTAGCGCCGAAATCGACGAGATACCTGCTGAGGTTCAAAGCCTCCTCAAATTGCTCTATCGCTTTCTCATATTCCCCAAGCTCGGCGTATGCTATACCACAACCATTATACGCCTTTGCTATGTGCGTGAGCCCCTGCTCATTCTTTATTATCTTCTCGAATATCGCCACTGCCTGTCTGTATTTCTTCATCTCCAGATACTCATTCCCCACATCAATCATCAGCTCAGGGTCTTCGAAAGGCGCCTCTTCGCTATCACTCTCTGCTTGCATACTTGCTTATAGGTTTTATGGGCTTAAATAATTTTTCTTTTATCTCACGCATGCACCACCTCAACTAATGAAGCACTGCTATTATTATCGGTAACAGCAGAACGCCCATGCAGTTACTCCTCCTCACGCCCGCGAAGATGGGGATGAGCCCGATGGCTGTGGCGACGAAGAGCACCAGTAAGCCCAACCAGCCGGTGATGACGAATACGAGCAGAGTGAGTGAGACAATGATGCCGGATAGCATCTTCCGGTATGGTATCCTGCAGAAGAACAGCGAGAACTGCTTGCCCACGTATCGCGTGACGAAGAATGAGAACGCAGATGCGGTCAGCACCGCAATCAGCAGCAGAATGAATGCTCGTGGTGGGGCGGCGATGCCTTCCCATGGTTGAACCTCCATGATGCGACTTATCGCAACCATCGTGCCGCTTCTCGCGTGCAGTGTGAGAAACAGCGTGGCTGTGCAGAATATCACGTTCGCTGTGTTCACACCGCTCAGTGTGAGAATTACCTGTTCGGGCTCTCTGTTCCTTCTTGCGAGCATCGCCATCACTGTTGCATGCGCAGAGGTGATTCCAGGTAGAACACTGACCACACTACCAGAGACAGCACCCGATGCTATTGACTTCAATAGCTCCATATTCTCTATCTCTGGCTCCTTTATCTCCTGCGGCGGTATCTCGGGCGTGTAAAAGAGCGAGTAAAGAATGGTTGAGAGCCCGAATAGCCCCGTGAACGCCGGTAAGAACATCGGAACCGGCAGTTTCTGCAATACAACACCGAAAATGCCCGAGATGGTGAATACCATTGTGGAGAGTATGATAGCAAGATGCGGCTCCATACGCTCACTGAAGCTCTCAGTGAGAATGAGAATAGCGGAAATCCCTATGAGCACATAGAGTAGATGGCTCTGGAGTATTGCGAATAAATGCGAAGAAACGATAAAATAGAAAGGGATGAGCCAGAGTAGCGAGAAAATAACGGCACCGAAACTGCCTATTGCAGAAAGAACCGTCGCTTCATAAGCTCTGCCCTCCAGTAATAACCGATGTGCGGGCAGTAAACTCAGTGCAGTGTCGGCTTCGGGCGCACCAACGAACGCAGCGGGTATAAAACTCAAGAACGTATGTGTCACTGCCGTAGCGAGTATCGCCGATGCGACGATGATGGAGAAATCAGAAGGGGCGAGAAAATGTAAGTCTTGCATCAATACTGGTGAAATAGAGACGAGGATAAAGGCTACATTGTTGGGATGGAAGCCCGGTATGAGCCCGGTCAGTGTACCCAGGAGCACTCCGAGCATCAAAGCTGCAAAAAAGACCGCTAAAAAGTGATAAGTCCACATCCAACCTGAATCGAAACGAGATTGAAGAACTCCCTGTCCAAAAACATCGTTCCTATCTCTATCCCTCTCACGCCTCTTTTACTTTTATAATGACGACTTTATTTAAATATGAAATAAGGAGATGAAACGCGTGGATAAGCATGAGCGAGAGCAGGAACTGCTGAAGAGCCTCATAGAAGGTGCGATTATGGGTCTCGCCTTCTTTGTCATGTTCGGCTCGATGCTGTATCGTAAAGAGATAAGTGCAATCCTGAATGTAGTTCTTGACCCGCTCGCTTCTCTCGCCGGCAATTTCTTGATCACCGTCTTAATCCTGGCAGTTCTCACCGCTATATACACCTCGGTAATCCAGAAATACACAACGGATTGGGAGTTGATGACGAAGTCGAAGGAGTTTCAAAGGCAGTTAAAGGAGCTACAGAAAGAGTATATAGAGGCGAAACGAGAGAACAACAGGCACAAGCTAAAGCGAATAGAGAAGAAGCGTGCAGAGGTGATGAGTGAGCAGGCGCGATTCTCCGGTGAGTTGATGCGGCAGCAGTTCAAGCCGATGGCTTATATTATCATCGTCACTATCCCGATATTCTTCTGGATGTGGGAATATGCTCCGAGTGAGGTTGTGACCTTCCCTCTTATAGGTGCAAAGAACCTCTCACATACCTTTATATTCAGAATACCTTACTGGCTGCTATGGTATATGATATGTTCATTTCTTTTGGCGACTGTGATAAGGAAATTACTGGGCATAAGAGGTGCGATGTGACATGGAGATGGGGGAAGAGGTGCTATACGCCAAGCATGAACGTGAGGGCGTGGCGGCGATAACGCTGAACCGTGAGAGAGCTCTTAATTCATTGAATACCGCATTATTGGAGAAGCTGAGAGCAGCACTGGAGGATGCAGAATCGGATGGCACGGTGCGGTCAATTGTAATAACCGGCGCGGGCAGCAGAGCTTTCTGTGCAGGTGCGGACGTTAAGGAGCTGAAGGATAAGAGCCAGGCTGAAGCAAAGGACTTATCATTGTGGTTTCAGGACATCACGAACTACATGGAACGACTCAGGAAGCCGATAATAGCACGTATAAATGGGTTCTGTCTGGGTGGCGGTCTGGAGCTTGCAATGGCATGTGACTTCAGGATAGCATCAGATAACTCAATATTCGGGCTGCCGGAGGTGAATCTGGGAATCATACCGGGTGGCGGTGCTACACAGCGCCTGACGCGGTTGATAGGCAAGACGAAAGCGATGGAGATGCTCATGACCGGCGAGCAGATAGATGCAGAAGAGGCATTGCGATTGGGACTTGTGAACAGAGTTGTGCCCGCAAATGAGCTTGACACTGCTGTTAACGCCCTGCTCAGCGAGTTGCAGGCGAAGAGCGCACTCACTCTCGGAATATTGAAGCTTGTGGTGAATAACGGGCTGAAAATGAGTTTTGAGCGGGCGTTGAGCTATGAAGCGGAATGTTTTGGTTCCGCACTTGCGAGCAGAGATGCGAAGGAGGGACTACAAGCGTTCATAGAGAAGCGGAAGCCGGAATTCAGGGGTGAGTGAATAAAGGAAGTGCATAAGAGGCGGGTGATAGTGGATACAAATGCGTTACTCATTCCAGGAATGTTCGGCATTGATATCTATGAGGAACTTGAGGATATGGGCTATCTGGAGATAATCATACCGGAATCGGTAATGAAGGAGCTGGTGGCACTGAGGTGTAAGGGTGAGAAAGGGCGGACGAAGAGGGCTGCTCAGATCGGCTATCAACTGGTGCTCCGGCATCTTCAGCTCGCGAAAGGCAGGAGCAGGGTGGTCATAGAGCGAAAGGGTGGGGATACTGACGGGGATACGGATAGCGAGATAATAAGGATGGCGAAGATGCAGGACGCCGCGGTTCTCACGAGCGATGCGGAATTGAGACGCAGATTGCATCAGGAGGGTATACCAACGGTGTTCCTGCGGGGCAGGAATAGATTGGTGGCTGACTGATTTGGACTGGAGACTATATCTCTATTATCTCACCCGCTTCGCACTTCTTCGCCTCTTCAGGATACATATCCAGTATCTCTCGCTTGTGGACAGTGCAATGGCAGGGTATGATCATCTTCAGCCCCCTCAGGAGCTCCAGGCGGTCGAAACCGTGAAAACCACCCATTACTCCGCCTAAATTACCAAATACTCGCGCAGAATCCATAATAGTGTCCAGACCTGGATGTGCACAGCCTGTTAAGACCAGCTCGCCCACCGCTGTATCAAGAACCAGTGACTGCTCCTTTATCCCAGTTCCAAGCTCTCCGGTTGTATGAACGCCGGGAATGATGTCTGCGGGTCCAGATACCTCAATTATGCCTGCCGCATTTCGTTCAATCTTTTTCTTCGTCGCCGCTGTGAAAGAAGCAGGCAGATACACCTTCGCATCGGGATGCAATACCGCACTCAGACCACCAATATGGTCCCAATGTTCATGCGAGAGCGCAATAATCTCAATCTCCTCCTTATGTATCCCCAGCTTCTCCATGTTACGCGATAGTATCGCTTCTGAAGCGCCTGTATCGAACAGAATCCTCCTATCTGCGGACTCTATCAGGCATGAAAAGCCCCAATCGCGCTCTAAACCCTCCTTCGCTTCATTATCATACACCACTCTCAATCTCATCTTCTCTCCTCTTTTAATTTATGATTAAAAAATAAAAATGCAAAAGAGAAAGAAGATATTGGCTCCGGTCTCGGTATTACTTGTGGCGTTGCTGGTTGGAGCGATGGTTACGAATGCTGTGCCTGCGCCGGTGATAGAACCTGTACCAATAAGACCTGTGCCACCGCCGCCACTGCCGGGCGAAAAAGGGATTTATACAACTACACTATGATAACTTAGCGAAGGCTGGCGAGACGATTTCCATTGAAGGGAAGGTGCATAACGACGGCAACAAATAGCAATCCCGAAAAAACAAATATAAACCCTCCTTTTTAAAAAATCATGATGAGAATGATTGGTAGTGGTGCTAAAGGACTGTGCAAAGAGTTGCAACTGATTGGAAAACTGTTACTCACACCGCTTCGTAGTAGGGAAAGGCAATCAGGTGACAGTATACGAAGACGGCAAAGTGATAGACAATTTCACCCTGCCAGAAGGAGGAAACTACACCTGGGAGACCTCAGATTATGGGATAGACATAATGCACTTTATCTTTGTCCGTCTTCACATGCTTCTTTGCAAATGGTTTTACCAAAGCAGGATGTGCCCAGATGCACCCCTATCCCATTTCATCCAGGTAACTATTCATTGGGAGGTGTTTTTCATGTAGTCATTTTCATTTCTTGACTACCTACGATATTCGTGCCCTATATCAATTACTTTTTTCTCTTTTGGATCTATAAATACGAGTAAAGTAACTCCGGGGTGTTCCTTCTCTCCAATATATATGTAGACAGTTGGAAATACCCCTTGAATTCTTTCTTCTTTGTAAACCCTTTCATATTCCATCAAAACTACATCGCCTATTTCGTATGTTTTATTTCTTAGTTCTTCTCTCACTCTTATGTCATTGAGCGCTATTTTGATCAGATCTTCTTTTTCTTCCTCTGTCAATTCTTTTATTAGTTGATCTTCTGTTATTTTTCCTACATTGATATACCAACTAATCGTAGCGCCTCCTATAACCAAACAAATTAAAACCATTACTAATGTGATCTTCTTCATTTTTGTTACACAATAATAAAAAATAAAAAATTGACTCAGGTTAGTTTTGAACCCAAGTCTGGAATCTCCATGCTGAGCCATCTATATAATGTGTTTCCCTCACAGGATCGCTTCCTCGCCAGTTTGTTTCAATATTAGTATCCCACCATACTGCGGTATCACCTATGTATAAAAACGGTTCTTTGTGGTCAGCTCTATTTGTATCGTCTGTATATAGAAGGGTATCACTCCAAACCTCATTTGCTTGGTCTACATGGTTCTCAAGGTATGGTAGATGACCCTGCCTTTTCCAATTCCCATCGATCCAGATATTATATATGTATCCTGCAGCCTCTTTATCGGTGTACACATAAATAATGTATCCATTGAAGGTATCAGCGGTTGTAGTTCCATGAAAACTCCATTGGCCTTCATCATTGTCGTAGGTAAATAAATTCCAGTTGGTATTTGCTAACCATCTAATAACCCCAGCTTCTGTCCAATATCCGCCTCGTCCAACATGAGTTGTTGCTAAGTGATCTGTTGATTCTCCTTGTTTTATAGCTAAGGTGCCTGGTTTCATCTTATTATTTATTCCTCTCTACTCGTCATAAACAACCTCCATTACTCTGTTCCTTTGCTCACCTGGACTGGGTACTACCGGGGGCACATCACCAAAAGGATATTTTCTTTGTGGCAATGTTTGCAGTTCCTCAGGTGTTGGAGCTCTTCCTATCCACGTCGCTCCCGTCTCTGGATAATATCCCATATTATACTTTCCTAAAATTTCTGTGATTTCATCGTCGTTGTATCCTTTAGCTTTCAGTTTTTCTACTACTATCATCACAGGACTTGTAAAGTTATTGAGCTTAGCGATGTCTATTTCTTTTGTTACTGGGTCTATAAAATTATCCGCCTTTGCTGCCTCTATTAAATTATTAAGCTCCGTTTCTGATATTCCAGCTTCAGATATTCCACCTGTGCTCTCTGCTTCATTATTCTTTACAAGATTTTCTTGAGCCATCACTAATCCAACACCGCACACCAATATCGCCACTATACCTATTGCCAATATCTTTTTCGTTTTCATTTTTTTATATCACCTCCTAAATTTTTTAACCCTTTCCTTTCCCTTCATCTTTTTATTTTACCTTCTTTTTGCGCCCCTCCTCGGCGCTGATGTATAGTAGATAAGAAGGGTTATATAAGATTTTCCATAGCTACGAATCAATTCGTAGTTATCGAATACAATTTCAGTTCAATCTTTGGGGTGCACCCCTGTTATAGGTGTTTGCCAGTTGAAGATGCACTTTTTATGTAATAAGAGCGAGATAAGAGATGAAAAATGTTAAAAATAGACACGTGCAAGGGCAAACAAAGAATGTTTCACAAATCTTACCGAGAACGATACCACCGTGCCCAATAATAGGGCAATTAGCACACTTTTTCTTGCCATCCAGTAAAGGGCGTATAGCAGAGAGGTGTGTAGAATATGACCAATCATCGAACCTGCAATCACTACTTTTGTCTCTCTTTCACCTTTGTAGCCCTCGTATTCACGTTCTCCACCGTTATAACATCTATCGCACCTCCCTGAAAATCTCCTCGCACCTCGCCCATCTTAT
>JAGGRS010000181.1 GCA_021159475.1 Candidatus Methanophagales archaeon | reverse complement strand
AGTGTGAGATGAAATTCATCTTGGACAACCTGGCGATTGGCAGTTATGACGATGCCTTAAATCCTCCTTCCGAGATCACTGCGCTATTAAATGTGGCTAAGGAGCTGGATGTTGAAACAGAACTCCTATATCACAAGGTTCCAATCGTTGACATGCAGCCCATACCTCCCAAACAGATGAAAGAAGCAGTGGAATGGATTAGAGACCATATAGAGAGGCATAAAATAATGGTCTTCTGTAATGCGGGCATCGGGCGTTCCCCTTCCGTTGTAATAGGCTATCTCTGTTGCTTCCTGGACTACTGTTTTGGCGATGCTGTGGAATTTGTAGCCAGAAGAAAGCCTGACATCTCAATTCTTCCCGAACTGATAAGAACCATTGATGCTCTCAAATTGAAATAACCTGAGCTAACTTAAAGGGGTCAGAGGAGATAACCGAAGCGGCGTAAAGCTCCATCGCACCTATATCCGAATTCCTATCCTCCAGAGAGCCCCTATCCACCAGTCTAACTATATGATAAGCCTCCAACTGAAAGATAGCCAAATTGAACGATTGGACACCCATGTTCAGATAAGCCCTCAATAATTTGTAAATCGTATCTGCCATTTCGTCGCTTCTCCCGGCTTTACTGATAACAACAATCTCCTTCTCTTTTATCGGCGTCAAATAGAACAGAATCCTTTCGCCTTTGTGCTCCTTCGCAAGCCCTAAACCCTTATGGACTTTATACAAATCCTCTATATAATCGCTGTTAAATTCCCTTTTATAATCCGCTGCGACTTTTTCTAAAAGTTCCAGTTTACCATATCGCATCCTTGAGGCGGTTAATTGTATATGCCCGTGAATAATCGAAGCCCCACTCCGCCAGAGGCAATTCCAGATGAAGAACTTCTGCAGTTGCTTCTCCTCTAATTTAGAAGCTTCCTCAAACCAGCGCTCCCCGGTTCTTAAATAATCCTCTATCCATTCCCTCCTCATTGTTAAGGGATTGTGCTCATTGAAGATTATCAGGCTGTGGAACGCATCATACTTTGCTATATTGCTCCCCGTGATACAATATTTCCCCTTTATTCTACCAAAAACGTCTGCTGGTGTCTGCTTCACGGGGTTACAAAAAAGACATTTTCCCTTGTCTTCCAGTTCTTCCCGCACAACCGCAATTGCGGATTTCGCCTCCACAGGTCTGTCGCTCCTTAACCTGTTAAATAGGCTGTGCTCACCGGTAAACCTGTTTTTAATGGCGAGTATTTGCTGTTTCTCCACTCGCTCAAGAGACCCAAACCGCTTTTTCACCCAGTCCTCCATCTCCACAGGAATCCTCAGGCTGCCGGTGGAGATATCAACCGAATATAAGCGATAAAACAACTCTCTGACATCTATTGAAAGCTGTTCAACCGCTTTGTGGAGTTCCGCTATTTCGTATTTCATTTCGTAGTCTCCTTTTTATCCTTTTATGATTGAAATATAAATTATTACTAATTTTGGGGATACGATACGAAGCGAGACGGGATAAAAACTTATATGACAGAAAGACAAAACCGATAAACATGAGAATAGGCTATTTCGTATGGGAATATCCACCGAGGATAGTAGGTGGCTTGGGCACTTATGCGGCGAATATTTGCCCGGCGATACTGGACCTGGGGCATGACATCTCGGTATTTACAATGAACGACGGCACGCTAAAGACGCGAGAGATAGTAAAAGGTATTGATGTCAACAGACCGATGCTCGCAGATGGTAGCAACATACTTCCTCTCTTCCTGACCGAGGATTTGAGAAGATGGGGCACGGGAATAAAGTTCTTCAACGATGTGCTTATATACAACATCCTCAGCGCTACTAAATTCGTTAACGAACTCATAAAGAAGGAGGGATATGAATTCGATATGATCTGCGCACACGACTGGCTGAGTGCGATGGCGGGGATAATGATAAAGCAGGAGACGGGTCTGCCTTTTGTGTTCCATCTCCATTCAACCGAATGGGGTCGTTCGCTCGGCGGTGGCTCGGAGACGGTGCTCCATATTGAGAAGACCGCGGCTGATGTAGCTGACAGGATAATAACCGTGAGCTATCCGATGGAAGAGGACCTGATAAGACACGGCTTTGAAGCGGATAAGATAAGGGTCTGCTGGAATGGCGTTCGTGCAGATAAATATGACCCTAAGAGACTTGCAAATGAGGACATTGCGGCATTGAGGAACAGATATGGGATTAATCCTGAAGAGAGGATGATACTGTTCGTTGGTAGACTGACCGCGGTGAAAGGTATTTTGAATCTTGTGAAGGCGATGCCGACGGTCATAAGCAAGCATCCGGATGCGAAGCTGGTTATACTGGGCAAAGGAGAGTTAGAGCGCACGGTTTCTGACCTGATAAACCGGCTGGGCATGGGCGACAAAGTGAAGACGAGGTTTGAGTTCGTATCAGAAGAGGAAAGGATACTGCATTACGGTGCCGCCGATATATGCGTTGCCCCTTCCGTGTATGAGCCCTTCGGCATTATTGCTTTGGAGGCGATGGCGATGGAGAAGCCTGTTGTGGTTGGTGCCAGGGGCATCAGTGGATTCCGTGATTTTGTTATCCCTTCCGGGCATGACCAGACAGGCATTCACGTGGATGGCAACAATTCCGCGGATATAGCATGGGGTATAAATTCGCTGCTTGACGATATGGAAGGAGCGAGAGAGATGGGTAAGAGGGGGAGAAGGCGAGTGGAGAAATATTTTACATGGGATAAAATCGCAGCATACACAATAAGAATATATGAGGATGTTATAAAGGAGGTGGGAAAGAAGTAAAATATGAGAATAGGTTATTTCGTATGGGAATACCCCCCGAGGGTGGTTAATGGGCTGGGCGCCTGTGCAGAGAATATCTGCCAGGCGATGATAAACAAGGGTCATGATGTCTCTGTATTCACAATGAACGACGGCACGCTAAAGACGAGGGAGGTATTAAATGGCGTTGATGTTAATAGACCGATGCTCGTGGACGGGAGCAATATACTTCCTCATGTGCTGAGCATGGAAGACCCGAGAAGGTCAGGCACGGGTATCAAATTCTTCAATGACGTGCTCATGTACAACATCCTCAGCGCTACTAAATTCGTTAACGAACTCATAAAAAAAGAAGGATATGAATTCGATATGATCTGCGCACACGACTGGCTGAGTGCGATGGCGGGGATAATGATAAAATGTGAGACCGGTTTACCTTTTGTTTTTCACCTCAATTCCACAGAATGGTGTCGCTCACGGGGTGAAGGTTCGAAGACGGTTCTTCATGTTGAAGAGGCTGCGGCTAATGCCGCCGATCGCGTGATAACAGCATGTTATCCCATGTATGAGTATCTGACGATGCATGGATTTGATGCAACGAAGATAAACGTCTGCTGGAATAGCGTCAATCTGGCTAAATACGACCCCAGGAAGTTAAAAGAAGAGGATATACAGGGGTTAAGGAGCAGATACGGGGTTGGACCGGGAGATAAAATGGTGCTTTTTGTGGGTAGATTAGCCACGGTAAAGGGCATCGTGAATCTAATGGAAGCGATGTATAAGGTCGCGAGTGAGCATCCGGAAGCAAAACTCATTGTTCTTGGCAAAGGAGAGTTAGAGCGAACTGTTTTCGAGCTGATAGAGGAACTGAACCTCGGAGAGTGTGTGAAGACGAGGTTTGAGTATGTATCAGAAGCGGAGAGGATATTGCATTACGGAGCTTCCGATATGGTTGTTTGCCCTTCTATGTACGAATCTTGCAATATCGTTTCCTTAGAAGCAATGGCGATGGAGAAGCCGGTTATAATAGGGTCTAAGCGCATTTGCAGCTCCTGTGACCATGTTATTCCTTCCGGGCATGAGCAGACGGGCATTCTCGTGGATGGCAGTGATTCCGCGGATATAGCGTGGGGAATAAATTCGCTGCTCGGTGATACGGAAGAGGCAAGAGAGATGGGGAAGAGAGGTAGAAGGCAGGTGGAGAAGTATCTTACCTGGGATAAAAGCGCAGAATACATAGTTAAGATATACGAGGATGTTATAAAGGAAGCAGGGAGAAAATAGAGTGGGAGAGCAAATGACAAATAAGAAGAGTATCTGCCTCGCTTTCGAGGTGCATCAGCCATTCAGGCTGAGGAAAGACTTCTTCTGGAACAAGCGAATGTTCAGAAGAGGCGTGAAGACGGAAGAACTCTTTGACTATTACTTCTTCGGTGAAAAAGATAGGGAGGTATTTGAGAAGGTTGCGAGGAAATGCTATCGCCCCACGAATGAGATAATATTGAGGCTGATAGAAGAAGTTGAGGGCTTTAAAGTGGCATACAGCGTCTCTGGCGTGTTTGTGGAGCAGTGCGAGCGATACGGCTATGGTAAGGCCATACTGGAGGACTTCCAACGACTCGCATCAACTGGAAAGGTGGAGTTCTTGGACCAGACGTATTATCATTCGCTGGTGAGTCTTTATGAGGATGCGGGAGAATTCATCGAGCAGGTGAAAGCGCATCGGGAACTGATGCGTGATTTAGTTGGCTACGAGCCAGTATTTTTTGAGAACACCGAACTGCTGTATAACAACCGAATAGCGAAGCTCGTGGAGAACATGGGCTATCGTGGCATCTTCGCCGAGGGTGTGGACAGGGTATTGAACGGGAGGTCTCCAAATTACGTTTATGCACCCATAGGCTGTAAGAACCTGAAAGTAATACTGAGGAATTACCCATTAACGGACGACATAGGATTCAGGTTCTCGTTAAAGAGCTGGAAAGAGTATCCCCTGAGCGCTGCCAAATACGCATCATGGCTTGACGCTACACCGGGGCAATGCATAAACATCTTTTTGGATTATGAAACTTTTGGCGAGCATCACTGGGAGGATACGGGCATATTCGAGTTTCTACGTGAGCTTCCCGCGCAGGTATTGAAATACGAGATGGAATTTTCAACACCTTCGGAGATAATAGCGAAGTATAAGCCCATAGGGGTGATAGACGTGAGGAATTTAGAGACGACCTCATGGGCGGATGTGGAGAAAGATACTTCTTGCTTCATCGGTAACACGATGCAGTGGGCGTGCTACGAATATTTGAGATGGCTCGAGCCTTATGTAAAGGAGTCGGGGGATGAGGAGCTGCTGAAGATATGGCGTTATCTCGGTATAAGTGACCATCTTTATTATATGTTCACGGTAGGTGGCGCATCAGGTGACGTGCACAGTTATTTCTCACATTTTGAGAAGCCTTATGATGCCTTTATCACTTTGTTCTCCATTATTCACGATTTCGATGCACGGTTAAGAGCGAAGATAAAAATAGCCGATTATCCTTTCGTTTTCCGTGATGGTGAGAAGGTGTGGAGTTTGAAGGGGCTGTATGAATATCTAAGGAATAGAACAGAGGAGGATATAAGGGGATATGTGGAAAGGTGCGATTTTGAACGCTGGATAAGAGAGAGCATGGGAGAAGAAGAGATTGCGAGAGAATTAGAAGATTTGAGGTTGAGCCTGAGCGAGGAACACCAGAGATACGATGCGGGTGAGTTACGGGATATGATATGTGAGATAATCTGCAAATATACGATAACAAACTAAAACAGGAAAAAGGTAAGGGAGGGTGACGGTTTATTGATAGAAGAAATAGGAACGGTTGCCGGTGAGATCTGGCATTTGTTGAAAGAAAAAGGTGAGCTGAGCGTATCGGGAGTGGTCGCAGAGATAAACGCATCACAGAGCATCGCTTACATGGGTCTGGGATGGCTTGCGAGGGAAGATAAGCTGGAGTTCGTGAAAAAGAGCAGGGGCGTTTACGTCAGGCTGAAGTGAGAGAACTGGAGAAACCGCGAGTGCGAATTCGGATATTGACGCTTTCATGGGAATATCCGCCATATAAGATAGGCGGGATTGCGGAGCACGTTTACGAGCTCTCGAAGGCGTTGACGAGGAAAGGGCAGGAAGTGCATGTGGTTACTCTGGGTGCTTACCCTTACGAGGAAGATGAGGGCGTGCATCTACATCGGATAGCAATAGATACCTCAAAGCCCGATTTTATAGCACGTATGAATGAAGAGATGAAGAAGATCGGGGCTTCAATCATCGAATCCACCGACACCGGCATAGATATAATCCATGCACATGACTGGATGGTCGGTAGCGCCGCGATAGAACTGGCATTCAGATACGGAAAGCCCCTTGTCACAACGATACACAGCACCGAATTCGGGCGGTCACAGGGAATAAGAGACGGATATCAGATGCGAATACACGAGGCTGAGAAACGACTCGTGGAATTATCAGACCATGTAATTGTATGCAGTGAGAGCATGAAGAGGGAGATACAGGGCTTGTTTGGCGTTACTGGTAAAATTTCCGTTATTCCAAACGGTATAGATACATCGAAATTCAATTTTGAGATTGATAGAGATGCGATAAAAGAGAAATACGGTGTTAAGAGGGGCTCAAAGCTCATATTATTCCTCGGCAGGCTCGTTTATCAAAAGGGTGTGAATGTTCTGATAGGGGCGCTGCCAATAATCTTAGCGCGGTATTCAAAGTCAAATGCAAATGCAAATGCAAATGCAGAAGAGGGTAGAGATGTGGAGCTTGTGATTGTAGGGGAAGGACCAATGAGGGAGCAACTGGAGAAGGATGCTGCTTATTTAGGTGTAACAGAGCACGTTGTTTTTACCGGATATCTGGATGATTATGAGGTCAGGAATTTATTAAAAGCTGCGGATGTGGTTGTTGTGCCTTCACTGTATGAGCCTTTTGGGATAGTCGCTCTGGAGGCGATGGCGGCTAAGACGCCGGTGGTAGCATCTGACGTTGATGGGCTTTCTGAACTGATAAGGGATGGAGAAGGTGTGAAAGTGCCACCGAACAATTCTGAAATACTCGCAGCATCCATTATAAAAATACTGTCCGATGAGGATGAAGAACGAGCTAAGGGGGGAGTAGTGGTAGAGAAGATGTTAGAAAAAGGATTTGAAAGGGCTATAGATTTGAACTGGGATAAGATTTCTGATGCTACTATCGGCGTTTATGCAAAGGTTTTGAGTTTAACACGTGCTCATGCGAAGGATATTGAAATGAGAATAGAAACAGGGACGGGAATAGGAACGGAGAAGGAGGGGCTATGGAGACATCTGTATTCGTA
>JAGGRS010000049.1 GCA_021159475.1 Candidatus Methanophagales archaeon | reverse complement strand
CAAATATGAACGGGCTAATCTCGATATTTGACCTCACACGAGCGGATATTGAAGCGATACTGGAGAGCGCGGCTGTATTGAAAGAGGAGCGAAGAGGTGGCTCAAGGAGGCGGGACGATTTAGAAGGGCGAATACTGGCATTGATCTTCGAGAAGCCGTCCACACGCACTCGCATCTCTTTTGAGGTGGCAATGCTTGAACTCGGTGGCGATGCGATAAGCTTGAACTGGAACGAGCTGCAACTGGGCAGAGGGGAGAGGATAAAGGAGACGGCGGAGGTCTTATCATCATATCTTGACGCCGTTATGATAAGGGCATATGCACACAGCACAATAGAGGAATTTGCGAGATACGCTTCTATTCCCGTGATTAATGGGTTAAGCGACCTGGAGCATCCATGTCAGACATTGGCGGACCTGATGACGATAAGGGAGTATAAGAAGAAGCTGAGCGGTATCAAAGTCGCATGGGTTGGTGATGGCAATAATGTGTGTAACTCACTGATAGGGGGATGTGCACTGATGGGTATGGAGCTCAGTATAGCATGCCCAGAGGGCTTCGAGCCAGCGGAGCAGGTGATAAGGATGGCGGAGGCGATGGGCGCTGTGATACACATAAGTGAAGATGTGAAAGAGGCTGTAACTGATGCTGATGTGATATATACAGACGTGTGGGTCTCAATGGGCGACGAGGCGGATAGAGCGCGCAGGGAGGAAGCACTCAGGGATTATCAGGTGAATGAGGGTGTTGTGGCTATGGCGAAAGAGGATGTAATTGTGATGCACTGTATGCCGGTGCACGTGGGTGAAGAGCTGACGGAGGCGGTGCTGAACAGCGAGGAAGCGGTGATACTGGAGCAGGCGGAGAACCGGCTTCACGCACAGAAGGCACTGTTGCTGAAGTTGTTAAAATAGCAGTGCTAAGATATTGACAAATGCAAATTCTGGATATGCATTTGAACTTTTTGCAAAACCTTTTATATACCTTTCAAAAGTTAGAGGATAGCGAGAGAGATGGGAGGAGGAGACGCAGGGGAGAGTTTCCCTTTTGAGCTGAACCCGATGTATGAGGGCGAGCGGGTGAGAAAAACGGGCATGTATGTGGAGTTAGGGGGGCTGAGCAAACCGGGATTTGAACTCGTTCTATTTGAACCGGATCCAGAGAAGGTGCGGGACAACGAGGTGACACTGATAGGACCGGACATAGGGGAGATGGAGGAAGGAGGTGCCTATGCGTATGGCATGATATACAAGGTCTATGGCGAGAAGATAGAGAAGGACCTCGAAGCCGTGATAGAGCGCAGGAACCACGAATTCCAGTCTTATATACAGGGCTATATGCATCTCAACCAGCGTGCGGAGATATGGGTAAGAATAAGTAAGGATGCGGTGAAGCGGGGCTTGAAATCGTTGAAGCAGATAGCAAGAGCAACGATAATGCTGTTCAAGTCTGAATTGCCATTCATAGAGAAGATGGAAGCCACGTATATAACCGATGAGGCGGAGGTGGAGAAGCGACTGGAGGAGGCGAAGAAGATATACGAAGCGCGGGATTTGAAGGCAAGAGGCTTGCATGATGAGGATGTGGATGAATTTTATCAATGTACATTATGCCAGTCATTTGCACCAACGAATGTCTGTGTGGTCTCACCAGATAGAGTAGCACTTTGCGGCGCAATGAGCTGGTTCGATTCAAGGGCTGCGGCGAGGGTGGACCCCGAGGGACCGAATGCGCCGATACCAAAAGGAGAGTGTATAGACCCGATAGGAGGGGAGTATACAGGAGTGAACGAGGCAGCGGTGAGGCTTTCTGGTGGTGCGTATGACTCTATAAAGCTACACTCGTTCCTGGAGAAGCCACATACGAGTTGTGGCTGTTTCGAGGTTGCTGGTTTCTATATACCCGAAGTTGACGGAATAGGCTGGATACATCGCGGCTCCAAGGTCTCCGAGACACCCATCGGACTACCATTCTCAACCATCGCCGCCTCTGTGGGGGGCGGTAAACAGGTGAGGGGTTTTCTCGGGATTGGAATCCAGTATTTCTACAGCTCGAAGTTCATACAGTATGACGGGGGATGGCGGCGTGTGGTATGGATGGCATCGGATTTAAAAGAGCGGGTAAAAGATGCTATACCGGCTGAGATGAAGGACAAGATAGCGACGGAGAAGGAAGCGGCGGATTTAGAGAGTCTGCGTGAGTTCTTATTGCGAGTTGACCACCCGGTGGTGAAGGGTGTTATCAGGGAAGTAGACGGAGCGAAGATAACGGATGGTTGGGCGAAGGAGGAAGAGGAGGCGGGAATAACAGCGCCGGAGGAAGTAACTGCTGCGATGGTGAAGGGAGAAGCACAACAGCCAGAGGGGATTGCACCTGAGTCTGTGCCCGGATCTACATCTATCATGCCGGGTAGTGCACCAATAACTGTAACGCTGAAGAACGCGGATATAAGCATAGGGAAGATAGTATTGAGGAGGAAGAGGGGAGAATGACTGAGGAAACTACTCTTCCCTCTTTACCGTTATCGGTATAACACCCTTCTCAAATTCCTCTATTGCTATCTCTATGGGGTCTATTTTATCTGTTTGAATGAGCACCGGTGCTCCTGCGGCTATCTGTAATGCTCTCGCGCCTATAATGCGCGCTTTCTCATATTTCGTGTATTTCTCTTTCTCAGCCAAGCCAATCTACCTCGCTATCTATCTTACTATCCATCTTATATAGTTGAATGGTATGATATGGGGTTGCTGAGATTTGAACTCAGGTCTCGGCGTCCCGAACGCCGAAGGATAGTCCAAGCTACCCTACAACCCCACCCTATCAATCGTAAGGTGCTATCTCATCTATCAGCTCTTCGTGCGTCAGAAGCATTCGCCGGCAGCAATACCGCTTTATACCGAGGTCATCAAGCACCTTACGAGGGTCTTCATGCTTTATCCGCTCCTTATACTCCTCCCATACCTCTGATATCACTTTACCGCAGGTGAAACATCTTACCGGTATCATCTTTTTTTCGTTTAACGATACGATTTCTGCCTGTGTGCTCTTGCGCCCTTCGCACCCGCCTTCTTCGGCTCCTTCTGCCGCACATCACTGACCAGCAGAGTGCGGTCATACTCGAGATACATCTCCTTCAGCTTCTCGTTACACGTCCAGTCCACGAGACCACGAGCGATGGCGGTTCTGGCTGCTTCCGCCTGACCCATGAATCCTCCGCCCCGCACATTCACATCCACGTCGAGCTTCTCTATCTCAGGTGCGACCTCAGGGAGCTGAGAAGCGATGAAAAGGGGTTCAGAAATCTTCGCTCGCACCACCTCAGGCTCTATTATCGCCAGCGGTTTCTTATTTATTCTAACATCGCCTTTACCCTCCTGTATCGTCACGCGGGCAATAGCCTTCTTCCTCTTACCCGTCTGGTTCACTATTCGCTTTACCTTTGCTTTGGTAACCATCCTAAATGCTTACACACCTCCCCCAGAGTTAAATATTTAGCCATAGACAGCCTCTCAACTTTTGCATCCTCTATCCTCTTCTTATCTTTATCTTTATATTCCTGAGGTATTCCAAGATAGACCTGCAATCTTGAGAGTGCATCTCTACCACGTTTCCGCTTATAAGGCAGCATCCCTCTTATCACTCGCTTCACTACTCTATCGGGCATCCTGGGGAAATAAGGTCCTTTCTCTTTCGAGCCTCGCTCCCTTCTCCTCCTGTAATCCTCTATCAGACGCTCCTTCGAGCCACTTATCACCACACGTTCCGCATTTACTATCACTATCTGCTTATCTTCGTCCCGCAACAGCTCTTTCGCCACTTCGCTCGCCAATCGCCCCAGGATTTGCCCCTCTCCATCTATCAGCTCCATCTCGCCCATCATACAACATTACAATTATCAGCTATACAATTATCTTCACACCCGTGCCTCTCGGGTTATCCCTTATCAGTTCCTCGATACTTATCCCCTTACCAATGCTACTGACCTTCTCATACGCCTTCTTGCTGAAGCCGAGTGCGGCAATAGTGACCGGTTTCTGGAGCGTGCCGACACTCAGCACCTTACCTGGCACCACTATCGTATCGTTCTCCCCGGAATACCTATTTATCCTGCTCAGATTCACCACGGCATAGTTCCTCCGCGGCTTCTCCAATCGCCTCGCTATGTCACGCCATATAGCCGCATCGTGCTCATGCGCGACCCTCTTCAACTCCTCTATCAGACTTACCAGCCGTGGATTCGTCTTTATCCCCTTCTTCATCTCCTGCTCTGCCTCTCCAAATTTAAGTTTGTTTTTATATAATAAAAGAAAAATTTAATCATCAGGCATGAATGGCTCATAAGGAGGAGTAATTGATGAGATTCATAAAGTGGTTTGAAGAGGTTGGGCGTGATGATGTCGCACTGGTTGGCGGTAAGAACGCATCGCTCGGCGAGATGATAAGGAATCTCAGTGGTGAAGGAGTGAATGTGCCTTCAGGATTCGCCATTACTGCTGAGGCATATAAATACCTGATAAAGGAAGCGGGCATAGAAGATGAGCTCAGGGGTATACTTGAGGGTCTGGATACGCATGATATGGAGGACCTGTCCAGGCGTGGTAGCAGGATAAGGAGTATGATAAGAGATGCCAGATGCCCGCCTGACCTGGAGGATGAGATAAGAGCGGCATACCGTGAGATGGAGTCCAGGTATGGTAAGGACGTGGACGTGGCAGTGAGGAGCAGTGCAACTGCGGAGGACCTGCCGACTGCGAGTTTTGCGGGGCAGCAGGAGACGTATCTGAATGTAAGGGGCGAGAATGAATTGATTGAGAAGGTCATGGAATGCTTTGCCTCTCTATTCACTGACAGAGCGATTTCATATCGTGTAGATAAAGGATTTGACCATTTTAGTGTTTATCTATCTGTGGGCGTGCAGAAGATGGTTCGGTCTGACCTGGCATGTGCGGGTGTCATGTTCTCAATAGATACCGAATCGGGGTTCAGAGATGCGGTTTACATCACTGGTGCTTATGGACTGGGCGAGAATGTGGTGCAGGGCATAGTGAATCCTGACCAGTTTTACGTATTCAAGCCGACATTGAAGAAGGGCTACAGACCGCTGGTGGAGAAGAAACTGGGAACGAAGCGAAAGAAGCTGATATATCGTAAGAATAGATCGGGAACGAAGCAGAAGCTGGTGAGTCCGGAGGAACAGAAGAGGTTCGTGTTGAGCGATGACGAGGTTCTCACGCTTGCGAGATGGGCTTGTATAATAGAGGAGCATTATGGCATGCCCATGGACATCGAATGGGCGAAGGACGGACTGACAAATGAGCTCTTTGTGGTGCAGGCGCGACCGGAGACCGTGTATTCACAGCGTAATGTCGCGCAGCTTGAGACTTACGTGCTGGAGGAGGACCGGAACGTATTGAAGGATAAGTTACTGGTGGAGGGCGAGGCAGTGGGGACGAAGATCGGACAGGGAGAGGTGAACGTGATAGAGAATGCGCGAGAGATCCACAAGTTCAAGCCCGGACAGATTCTCGTCACCGAGATGACCGATCCTGACTGGGAGCCGATAATGAAGATCGCAGGTGCGATTGTCACAAACAGGGGTGGCAGGACGTGTCACGCAG
Organism: Candidatus Methanophagales archaeon; assembly: GCA_021159475.1. Taxonomy (GTDB): domain Archaea; phylum Halobacteriota; class Syntropharchaeia; order Alkanophagales; family Methanospirareceae; genus G60ANME1. The sequence continues at coordinate 1,545 of JAGGRS010000049.1, read as the reverse complement.
CTATTATATCAAGAGAACTGGGAATACCATGCGTGATAGGCACAGTTCGGGGTACGGAGGTTTTGAGGGATGTGAAGGAGGTCACTGTGGATTGCTCGGAGGGTGTGGGGCGTGTATACGAGGGTAAACTGAAGTATCGGCGGGACAGGGTGCCGCTGGACAAGATACCACGACCACGAACCAAGATAATGATGAATATCGGTGTTCCAACCAATGCATTTGTTCAGGGACAAATCCCGAATGATGGCGTGGGGCTGGCACGTGAGGAGTTCATCATCAATTCTTACATCGGGATTCACCCGCTGGCATTGATAAATTATGAGGAATTGAAGGAGAAGGCGAAGGAGGACGGGAAGATAGCGCGGGTGATAAGGGCGATAGATGCCCGAACCGGTTCATACGATGACAAGGCGCAGTTCTTCATTGACAATCTGGCGATGGGGATAGCGAAGATAGCGGCGGGATTTTATCCGAACGATGTGATTGTGCGATTATCGGATTTCAAGACGAACGAGTATGCGAATCTAATAGGTGGTTATTTATACGAGCCTGTGGAGAGCAATCCGATGCTGGGCTGGCGAGGAGCCTCGAGGTATTATGATGAGCGATTCAAGCCCGCATTCGGGCTGGAATGCAAGGCGATAAAGAAGGTGCGGGACGAGATGGGACTGACGAATGTGAAAGTGATGGTGCCATTCTGCCGAACGCCGGAAGAGGGGAGGAAGGTGATAGAAGCGATGGAGGAGTTCGGATTGAAGCAGGGTGAGAACGGACTGGAAGTATACGTGATGTGCGAGATACCCTCAAATGTGATACTGGCAGAGGAATTTGCGGATGTATTTGATGGCTTCAGTATAGGCTCAAACGACCTTACACAGCTGACTCTGGGGCTGGATCGCGATTCTGACCTCGTAGCGCATATATTCGATGAGCGTAACGAAGCGGTGAAGAGGCTGGTGAAGTATGTCATAGATGTAGCACACAGGCACGAGCCGAGGAGGAAGATAGGGATATGTGGGCAGGCACCGAGTGACTTCCCGGAATTCGCCGATTTCCTCGTTAAATGCGGGATAGACTCAATGTCATTGAATCCCGATGTGATACTATCCACACGATTGAATGTAGCGGAGCTGGAGAAGCGATTGGAGGGGGAGGCAAGCGAGCGGAAGTAGGTAAAGATGTATGTAAAAATAAGGGCTGTTGACGTTGTCAGGGTGCCGCCAGAGCGACTGGGCGAGGATTTAGCGAGCACAGTGAAGGAGTTACTGAAGGATAGGCTGGAGGGGCGGATGGATAAGAAGATAGGACTGTTCATTGCCATACTGGATGTTGTGGAGATAAAGGAGGGGCGGATAATAATAGGAGATGGAGGGGTGTATTATGAGACGGTCTTTGATGCCATCGTATTCAGACCGGAGCTGCAGGAGATAGTGGAAGGTGAGGTGGTGGAGATAGTGGATTTCGGCGCTTTCGTTGAGATTGGACCCTTAGATGGGTTACTGCATATCAGTCAGATAACCGATGAATTCATATCCTATGACGAGA
>JAGGRS010000227.1 GCA_021159475.1 Candidatus Methanophagales archaeon | reverse complement strand
ATACTGGTTACTGTGCTCGTTATTACTATTACTATTGCTATAATGCTCAGTATCAGTATGTCTTTCCGTCTGCTTTTGCTTTTTGCTCTCACTCTCTTCATCGCTCATTGCAGGCTCACCGAAGATACAGGCAAATATCCGCGCTCTACCCGCCTCCACCTGGCTCTTTACCGCTTGAAATAGCTCGCGCTCCTCATCCAGCATCCCTTTGGGCGGTGTATCCATGCCCGAGCTGGCGAGTCTTATTATCTTCCCTATCCTCCTCCTTATTATATCCTCAACTTTCATCCGCGCATTCCTCATCTCGTCCTCCAGAAAGCCCCTCCTGGTCTCATCCGCATCCCTCTTCTCCGCCTCCAATCTGGCAATATAGCCCCTCACCTCCTCGCAGAATCTATCCGATAACTCCTGGAGTGAGGCTGTATTCCGCTCACGATAGAGTATCTCCCAGAGTTTTTCTACATCCATAGAACGAATATAAATTTGTAGTGCGGGTTTATATTATTTTATTTCGGGGTGGAAGCAGGATATGAAACTTTTTCGCACGCTTATACCGCTGAGAGAAGCGCGGAGCATAGTTTTAAGGCATGTGGGGCGTGTGGGTGTAGAGGAAGTCAGCTTTGACCTCGCTGCCGGCAGGATTCTCGCAGAAGACATCGTCGCTGAGATGGATAGTCCCCCTTTTAACCGCGCCGCTATGGATGGTTACGCAGTGAAAGCCGAGGATACACTCGGAGCTGCGCCGGATAAACCACTGGTTCTCCACAGGCATGAACCATGCTCAGGCTCAGAGCCAGAGTCAGAGGAGCTGCCCGAAGGTGAGTATATCCCGATACAGACGGGTATGCCAATGCCGAGAGGTAGTAACGCGGTGCTCATGCTGGAATATGGTAAGGAGAGGGACTCGAAGCTGGAGGTCTTCAAGCCCGTTACGCCCGGTAAAAATGTCGCCTTCAAGGGCGAAGATGTGAGGCGCGGTGATATAGTATTGAATGAGGGGCGGCTACTCCGGGCTGCTGACATCGGGCTACTCGCTTCTATCGGCAGGAGGCATGTGAAAGTCCGTAAAAAAGGTGCTATCGGGATTTTATCAACGGGTGACGAGCTGTATGACCCTAAGGTTAATGGCAGTTCAGGAGGTGCAATCGCGGACGTGAACAGTTATATACTGGCAGCGTTAATGAGCACGATAGCGAAACCATCCAGAATGGGCATAGTGAGTGACAACTATGACGCTCTAAAAGCTGCTATTGTATCCTGTATCGCAAACTGCGATGCTATACTGGTGAGTGGCGGCAGTTCGGTGGGTAAGCGTGATTTTATCGGTGATGTAGTGGCGGATTTGGGTGAGATGCTATTTCATGGCGTTGCTATTCGACCGGGAGAGCCGACGGGCTTTGGAATCATAGATGAGAAACCCATCTTCTGCCTGCCCGGGTATCCAGTATCAATGATTGCGGCGTTTGAGATGCTCGTTAGACCCTTTTTAGAGGCGATGCATGGGCTAAAAGAGGCAATGATGAGGCAGGTCTTCGCGGTTGTGGCTAAGAAGATGCCGTCGGCGGTGGGCAGAACCGATTTCGTTCGCGTTAGGTTATCTCATGATGAGCATGATGGCGAGTATTATGTGGAGCCGATAAGGGTCAGTGGTTCAGGCATTTTATCGAGCGTAACGAGTTCCGATGGGTTTGTCATAATAGAGGAGAATAGAGAGGGCATAGAGGAGGGCGAACGGATAGTGGTAAACCTGTGGTGAAGAAGAGGCAAGAGGAATTAAGAAGCCCGTATCTGCTCCCCTATTATCCGGTCAACAGCCGTTATGAACCTCTCCTCCGCACCTTCTGGAATTGACGCACCCGATGCAACTGGATGCCCACCACCATAGCCACCCACCTCGCTCGCCGCATGCTCCAATGCCTTTGCAAGGTCTATACCCTTTCTGACCAGATTCTTACTGCATCTCGCCGATATCTTTGTATCACCACCGTGCTCGTTCGCACCATCCTTCCTGTTCAATACAATCACGGGCTTGCCTCTACTAATGTATTCGGCGATGATACCAGCCAGGACGCCGGTTATGCCTTTCTCCTGCACATATAAATAGTAGATGTTCGGGAGTTCCTTCATGGCTTCTCCTTTCGCTCCCTCTATCCTGTTCAACTCAGATACGAGTTTGTTCTGGAACACCATGTATAGTGACTTCGCTTCTTCTACCAGCACCTCTTCTCGCAGGCAGAGCCCTATACCAATACCCGCTTTTCCAAACCTGCCACACGCATCTACCATGCGCATAAAATCCAGTGCGTTCTTCACCACCTCTGAATTCAGTATATAAGTGGTTCCAAACAGCGCTTCTTCTCTCAATTCCATCTTTGACTCGCCCGCAATTGATAATAGAGCGGAACACAATCGCCTCTCATCTTCTTCCCCCAGCTCTTCCAGTCGCTTATCGCCGTCTATCCCCACCTCGCTCAGGAATTCATCCACCTTCTCTATGTTACCCGCGAGAGGTGTATAAGGGTCGGTGGATAGGAGAATCAAATCGCGAACCTTACCATCGCCCAGCTTCAGTCCTCTCCTGGGAGTAACAACGCCCTCTTTCAGCGCTTCATCGAGAATGAGTCCGTTTATCCCCCTGTCCAGTGGCAGTTTATCACCCAATGTGCCCGCAATTGCAAGACCCGCAAGGTCTACATTACCTCGCTCATCATCGCCCAGCAGTCTTGCAACGAGGTAAGAGATTCCCGCTGCGCAAAGCTCACTGCCATACATGGGTTTAGTTTTCTCCACACTGCTCTGCCATGCATAATTGGGATTGATGAGAACGTGCGATTGCGATGGAGAGCTTCTAAGAGATGTCGTATGGTGGTCAAGGATTACCACATCCTTATCCTTCAGAATTTCTGAGATCAGATTCATCTGTGCAGTGCCCATATCCGCAATGATGATTAGCTCCTCATTTCCCATCTCCTGGACGAAATGCCCATCTAATTTACTTGTTATCGTCGCATGGAACTGTATTCCCCTGCGAATCAGCGCATTGCAGATGATGCCCGCAGCTGTTATACCGTCCGCATCATAATGCGATACCACACGTGCGTAATCATGCTTCTTTATTATCCCCGCTGCCCTCTCCAGTTCTCGCTGCAACGAACTCATAGGAAATATATTTATAATTTATACAAATACAATAGAAATTGGGCGTGTGGCCTAGTTAGGATACGGCGGCAGCCTCCTAACGCTAACATAGACATGAGATAAGAGGGAGAGAGCTGCAAATCGCGGGTTCAAATCCCGTCACGCCCGTGTTTTCACCCTCTCACTATCCAGTATTATTACATCCCTCACCGATTTGACCGCGTCAAAAGGTATGAGGATGTAGTCGTTCTCCTTCTTAAACCCGCTCGTGTCGAGTCCCGATGCGGGCTCTATTACGAGTCTGGTCAGGATACCCGTCTCTGCATCCGCCACGATATTATGCAAAACCCCCATCTCTCGACCCTCTGAATCCAGAACCTCCTTATAACTCAACTTCTGTGCAAATATTCTACCTTCTTTCATCTTTTCACCCATATTTTATAATATCTCCTCCCCCCTTCGCAATTTGTCCTGTAACCGTGAGAAATACCTGTCCGGAATCTTCACGAATAAAGCATGCTCGCCTTTCGTTATACTTATCCGCTCCTCCTTCACCATCTTTCGATAAAACTGCCCGTCTATAACCAGTTCCGCATCCTTCGTGCCCAGTAGCTCCAGACTTATCTCACTCTCTATATCCACAATAGTGGGTCTCGCAGCGAGTTTAAAAGGTGCAATTGGCACTATTATCGTTGCATTCACCTTCGGGTCTACAATTGGTCCACCTGCACTCATTGCGTATGCCGTGCTGCCCGTAGGCGTTGCGAACACGACACCATCCGCCCTCAGCCGCTCCAACTCCTCACCATCCACGAATATTACGAAATGAAGCATCTTGCCTGGCTTTGAGGTTATTACCACCGCCTCGTTCATTGCGTATGGCATCGCCTCATCCATCACGCGAATGGCGAGCCTCTGCCGCTTCTCCACTTCAAAACCTTCTAACAGCAGATTCTTCAATGTGGATACCGCATTCTCTGGCTGCACCCGCGCTAAAAAACCTATCATGCCCGTATTCACACCAAGAACGGGCGTTGGGCGTTTCAAATAGTGTAAAGTCCGCAGAATGGTGCCGTCACCACCAACACAGACCAATAAATCCACGTCCATATCGCTTATCCTCAGACCCCGCATCTGCATTCCGAGTTTATAAGCCGAATCGGTATCAAGAGCAACCTCAAAGCCCCCTCCTTCTACTCTTATACACTCGATTAAAGCCTTTAATACATCTATATCCCTCGATTCGCCCCTGCATACGAGTCCAATGCGTCTCGGTTGAACCTTCATTCCCCACAGAGTTTGGTGATGGCATCCGCCAGGTCACCGTTTGACTCCATCAATGCTTTCTTCGCTTCCTCCTCACTGCAGCCCGCTCGCTCCATCACCAGCTTCACATCCGCATCAGAAATCCTCGCCCGTTCCTCCGGCGTTCCCACTATCTGATATATCTTCATACCCTGGGCTTCCATAATTGTAACCTCAGGCTGTGAGAAGACGAGCTCGGTATTCGCTCTTCTTATCACTACTTCCTCAACATCACCCAGCTCTTCCACGCTTATACCCGCCTGCTTCATCATCTGATTCAATCTCCTCGGACTGACACCCTTCCTGAACCCGCCACGCATTTCTATTTCTATCACCTCAAGCTAAAAATTAAGGAACCGATAAATAAATAAACAATCAATTAAGTCATTATTACGAATTTATTCACCACTTCAACCCATCCCTCCGGTCCCTCTCCCCTCGCTTTATACAGATTCTTCAGCGGAAGTTCGAGCCATGTGCCATCCTTCCTCCTCACCACCGCCGGCTGGTCCACCGCTTCCAGCATGGCTATATCATTCCTGCTATCACCAATCCCTACCGTCTTAACAGCTCCGTATTCACGCCTGAATAACTCTGTAAGCACCTTCACCGCTTTGCCCTTGTCCGCGTCTCTCCCGTGTATGTTGTAGTATCTTCCGCCGTGTGTGAGACTGAACCCCTTCTCCCGTATCTTCTCAAATAGAATCTTCTCCTTCTCCGCTGGCTCGTCAAAGATGAAACTCTCATTATATGTCTTATCCTTCGCCAGCTTCGCCTTCTCTATGCTCAGATTCGCATCCTTCGCCACCTCTTCCGCGGTCATATCACCGAAGCCCTTTATTTTAAAGCCCGTCTCCGCTCTTATGGCATTCAAAGCCGCTCTCAACTCCTCGTATCTCGCACCAAACTCGATGACGTAGTAATGCTTCATCTCTTTCGTGTAGTGGAACACAAAGGAGAAGTAGCCCTGAGGAATGAAGATTGCACCGCCGTTCTCAACGATAAAAGGGTCTCTTATACCCAGTTCTTCACGATAATACTCGTTCTCTGCCAGCGTCTTCGCGGTACAAAACACAACGGGTATCTTCCGCCTCTTCAGCATTGCCAGCGCAGGGAGTGCGACCTCGCAGGAGTAATTATAGAGGTCAAGCAGGGTGCCATCAAGGTCGGTATAAAGAACTATCTTCATTTAAACGCTCCCAGCTTAAAGTTCCTCAAATACGATTCTTCATCCACTTTCTCCTCAAATATCCCCTGTCTGAGCCACAAGAACGTCTCAGACTGCGTATTTAGCAACTTAGCGAATTTCATAGCGTCAATATCGCCAATCGGGGGCATGATAAGCATCTCGGGTGGCTTCTCCCAACTCTCCAGTATATCCACCAGCTCCTCAAGCACCTTCTGCCTCACATAATCGTTACAGAGTTTACTGTTATAAATCGTGCTCAGTGAGCCGAGTAACATATTCTTGATATGTTCCTCCCCTTTCTCCTCGTGTATATGTGGATTCAACGTCTCTATCTGGAATACCTCAATTCCCGCATTCACCGCATCTGAATACACAATCTTCTCAGCCTTTAGCCCGAACTCGTCGAAGAGATAGACGAAGTGAAAGGGCTCGATTGAATAGCCAGTGGAGTAGCTCATGATATCTGCAAGCTTCATGGTCAATGCATGCTCACCTGCATTCCCCGTTATTACCACCCGGGTCTCGAAGCCAGTGGAAGTTGATAGCAGTAGATTGAGATATTTGTTCGTTGTCTCGCTCACTCTGCCCCATTTCTTGAAATACAGCCTGTCCTCAACCACTTTCGGCTTATATCGCCAGTGTAACCTCACCATCGAGTATGGCGACTCGGACATACAGAAGCCCGCTGCGTAATCCATCACGTATTCACGAACGGAGCCCGGGATATAGTTGTCAGCATCAGCGAACCCGACGAAGTCTTTACCCAGCGCCTTCGCAAGCAGCATCCCCACTATCATCCCTTCTGCTTTGCCATCCCTGACCAGCCTATCGCTATCGAGGATATGGTCATAGCCGAGCTCATAGAATGCGAAGCCCAATTCGGGGTCCTTCTGATGTATAGCGAGCATCTCCTGCTGCGTGAGGTTATGAACGTTTGTTATCACATCCCTCTCCATCTTGTATACATCCTGTGGCACACGTGCACTATTCGAGACCACGATTACTGTGCAATCAAAAGGTATCGCCCTCAGAACGCCCTCCAGCAGGTGTATATTCTCATCTTTTATGGGTACAACGATTGCCAGTCGTTTCAAGACCTGCTTTATACCTTCAAAGGCGATATCACAAGCTCTGGGGTTCTCAAAGCCACCCGAGTCCAGCTTCAATACCCGCTGCAATTCATGAATCTTTACTGAACCGAATATCTCTGTATGCCTCGGCAATTCAATCAGCATATCAATTATTATAATATAATCTCGCATTATATAAATAAACTCAAATTGAGGTGCAGAGATAATGGCACGTTCTCATGGAGAGAGGAAGAATACGAGGAAGAAGTTGAGTAAGAGTAAGAGGGAACGGGGTTTGTCGCCTATAAACAGAGCGATTCAGAGCTTCAAGCCGGGTGACAGGGTTCACATCAAGATAGACCCCAGCGTCCATAAAGGGATGCCACATCAGAGATTTCATGGTATGACGGGCGAAGTAGTGGGTGAACGAGGCAGGGCATTTATTGTAAGGGTATCTGATGGCATAAGAGGGCGTAAGAAGA